>JABGVY010000077.1 GCA_018645845.1 Gammaproteobacteria bacterium
TCGCTTTCGCTCATGATGAGAAGTTCCTCACCATCAACCTTTGCGGTGCTTCCGGAATACTGACCAAAAAGAACCTTGTCGCCGACGCTAAGATCGACATTCTGTACAGAACCATTGTCCAGCTTCTTTCCGGGGCCTACCGCCAGCACTTCACCCTGTGAGGGCTTCTCTGCAGCGGAGCCAGGGATAACAATCCCACCGGCTGACTTGGTCTCTTCTTCCGTGCGGCGTACAACCACACGGTCTTGTAATGGACGGATACTCATTCGTTTCTCCTGATTTAATACTGGGACATTGGGCCCAAAACTGCCCGCTGGCCTGTCTAACAAAACACAGCTAACCTTGCCTAAAAGCCCTTTATACTGGGCCTTCGAAGCGGACGATTAGCACTCTCTTTTCGGGAGTGCTAATAATATGGTCAGATTTAGCAGAGTCAAGCTGAGACTGCTAAAAATCCATAAAATTACAGCAATAACAAGCGATTCACGACAGGGACACAGGTTCTATGGCCGAATCACAACAAAACACCCAGGGTCGGGTGTGGCAGATCGTACACCAGATCCCAAAAGGTCGGGTGGCAACCTATGGCCAGATCGCCAGCATGGCTGGTATTCCCAGACACTCTAGGCTGATCGGCCGAATACTGTCAGGGCTTCCCCCTAAGACCCGATTGCCATGGCATCGCGTCATCAACTCACAGGGAAGAATCACCAATCCGGCGAAGGATCGGCAGCAATCAAGGCTGGAGAAAGAAGGCGTAACCCTGATTAACGGTCGGGTCAACCTGAAGGTTTACGGTTGGGATGCCAGCTGAGACCGCTCGTATCGAGAAAGCCAGACAACCAGCAGAATCGCGGGAAGACCTAACATGGCTGCGACAACGAAAAACTCAAAGTAGCCAAAGTTTTCCACCACCAAACCGGAAAAACCGGAGATGAACTTACCCGGTAGCGTCATCAGTGAACTAAATAGCGCGTATTGCGTCGCCGTGTACGCCCTGTTTGTGAGACTCGATAAATAGGCGATGAACGCCGTGGCTGCAAACCCGCCGGAGATATTGTCCGCAGAAATGACGATCGCTAGATAAGAAACCTTGGGCTCCAGAATACTTAAGGAAGCGAACAGCAGGTTGGTTACTGAAACAGCTACAGCACCAATAAAAAGCGGCCTCATCAGGCCCCACTTCACCACCAGGACACCGCATATTAGCGATCCGGCGATACTCATGAAGAAGCCGAACACCTTGGCGACATTGGCTATTTCAATTTTGGTGTAACCCATATCCAGATAGAAAGGGTTCGCCATAATGCCCATGGCAATATCACTTAACCGAAAAACAGCGATAAACAGCAGGATGATGAACGCGACTTTGCCATTGCGCGAAAAAAAATCAACGAAAGGCCCCGCCACTGCTCCGGTAAACCACCGCCTTAGGCCAATCGGTGACAACTCAAGCTGAAAGGATTCAGACTGACGGTCAGGCTCTGCTACCAGGATAACCGTTATCACACCAATCAACATCAGGGTTGCCATGGTGATGTAAGCGATAGTCCACGAAAAATACTCGGCAAGATACAGGGCGCCGGCACCGGCAATCAGCAGCGCTAACCGGTAACCAAACACATAAGCAGCAGACATGGCTCCCTGATACTCGGGCTCTGCGGACTCGATTCGAAACGCGTCAATGGCAACATCCTGCGTCGCAGACGAAAATGCAACGAGAAAAGCACAACAACTTAAAATCAGTAGATCTGAAGGACCGATGAGTGACATAAGCACCAAACCCAACGCTATTCCCATCTGCCCGATGAGCATCCAGCTTCGACGCTGGCCCAGTTTTTTTGTCAGAATAGGTATCGGTATCGAATCAACCACAGGGGCCCAAAGCACCTTGGTGGAATAGGTAATCCCAATCCAGGCAAAGAATCCAATGGTACTGCGACTGACATTCCCTTCCGTTAACCATGCGGTTAATGTGGAGAACACTAGAAGGAACGGCAAGCCGCCCGAAAAACCCAGAAAGGTCATCGCAATAACCCGGGGATTGGTATAAATCAGCAGAGTTTCCCGCCAGGTTAGATCCTGCAAGCGGCACCTAGTCCCGAAAATTGTTATATTGCAAAGGGGTGTCGATTTCTTCTTCCTTGAGCATGCTCATCACCTGCTGCAGGTCGTCGCGTTTCTTTCCGGTTACCCGGACTTTCTCACCCTGAATCGCCGCCTGGACTTTTATCTTTTTGGCTTTGATCATTTTTACAACCTTTTTCGCAAGCAGGCTTTCGATGCCTTCCTGAATTTTGATGTTCTTGTGGAGCAGCTTTCCGACGTGTTCCTGGTCTCCGACGTCCATCACCCTCGGATCAATCGACCGCTTGACCAGTTTTGTCCTTAATATGTCAATCATCTGGTCCAGCTGAATATCCGCTTCAGCGGTGATGCGTACTACATCTTCTTTGCGTTCAAATTTGGCATCAACCCCCCGAAAGTCAAAACGGGTCTGAATTTCCCTGTTCGCCTGATCCACTGCATTGGTGACCTCATGAAAATCCACCTCTGAAACCACATCGAATGAAGGCATGTTTATTTACCCCTATATTCTTTAAACTGATTATCGATTCAATACACAAGCATACCAACTGCATCAGTGAACCACTATGTTTGACCAGCCGGTTATTGTCGCCGTCAAAGGAGGAAATTCGATTCTAGACTTCCTTGATGATGGTCTAATGAAAGTCTCAGACAATCGGGTTTGTTTTGGGGCAGTTAACGCTCTACAGGTGCTTGAGGACGCCCCCGCGAATGTCGTCATCATGGAAATGGATGCTGGCGAAATGACTGGCTTCGAACTCGCTGAAACGATTCGCGATATTGACGAAGAACGAAACCACTTCACCTACATCATCCTTATTGGCGAGACTAACCCAGAGCAAATCCAACTGGACGATTTTCACCAGGCGGTCGATGCAGTCACTGACACCAAACGATTGGACGTCATAGAACACCTGGCGCTCGCCGGGGCTCGAATCTCAATGCAAATGGACGCTTTGAGCGCCTCAAACGATTCTCTGCAGCACCTATGCAACAACCTGAGGAAAGGCCAGTTGCTGGACCCATTGACAGGACTCGGCAATCGAGAATACGCGGAACAGGCCCTTTACGACACAATACGGCAAGTGGAATCCCGCGGCGGCGCTGCGTGCGTTGTGATGATTTCTGTCCACAACTACGAAGAGGTGATAGAGACATACGACACCTCTATAGCCGGCGAACTGATCGTTAATATATCCGAGCGAATCCAGAGACTGGTGCGCCCATTGGACGTTGTAGCCTATTTTTCACCGGGCCTGTTTGCCCTGGTCCTGATACAGCCCAATATCAAACAGTGCACAGCCGAATGCTACAAACGTATTTTTGATGGCGTGCGTCTCAAGAGTTACACAACGTCGGCGGGCTTTCAGCCGGTCTCCATTGGAATGAGTATCTGCGCCGCTACCGCTGACACCGGAGCCCCAACCGTGGGCAACATGATCAAGTTCGCCACAAGAGAACTAGACGAGTCAGTACGAACTGAATCCATTATGGTTCACCACCTTATACCAGAGTAAACAGGCAACCCATGGGCAAGCGACTTTCGAAAATATATACACGCACCGGCGATGACGGAGAAACAGGCCTGGGCGATGGTAGCCGAATTAAAAAGACCCACCCCCGGGTAGAAGCCATAGGCAGTGTAGATGAACTGAACAGCATTATGGGCGTGGTTGTTGAGGGGTTAATCCTTGAAAGCTTTGATGAGCTCACCGACATCGCAAACTTTATGCGATCGCTCCAACATCGCATATTTGACCTGGGTGGAGAGTTGTCCATTCCAGGTTTCGAAATCGTTAACAAAGACCATGTTATCGCTATCGAAGAGCACCTGGATGCTCTTAATAATCATCTTGCCCCGCTTGAAAATTTCATCCTGCCCGGCGGATCCGCACTCATCGCAAACTGTCATATGGCAAGAGCGATTTGCAGGCGAGCCGAGCGCCACGTCGCGCTGCTAGCGGAAAGTGAGGATGTGAATACAGCGTCGAAAGAATTTTTAAATCGACTGTCGGACTATCTGTTTGTCGTCGCCAGAAGCTGCGCGCGCATTACGGGTATCGACGAAGTGCTCTGGCAAAAGGGCTAGTCAGGTCATCACATAATAATGCGGCGAATATCTGACAATACCGCACCAAGATGAGACGCGAATCTTGCGGCTTCTGCGCCATCAATCGCACGATGATCGTAGGAAAGAGATAGCGGCAGCATCAGCCTGGGATTAAATGTCTCGCCGTCATATACCGGTGTCATTTTTGATCGAGACACGCCCAGAATGGCTACTTCCGGCGCATTAACTATGGGCGTGAATGCCGTACCGCCAATTCCTCCCAGACTGGAGATGGTGAACGTCGCTCCCTGCATGGCATCCATTGGTAACTTTTTATCGCGTGCCAGCTTCGCAAGCTCCGCACTTTCTTGCGCAAGCTGCGACACACCCTTCCTGTCAGCGTCTTTGAGTACAGGAACCACCAGACCATCGCCGGTCTCCACGGCAATACCAATGTGATAATACTTCTTAACAATAAGGTGGCTGTAATCACTAGTGATCGATGAATTAAATTGCGGGTATTTCTTCAACGCATCGACGACGGCCTTAATCAAAAAAGCCAACAGCGTCACTTTGACTCCGCTGGGTTGCAATTCCAGGTTCTGTGCCTTCCGAAAAAGCTCCAGGTCCGTGATATCAGCCTCGTCAAACTGGGTAACATGCGGCACATTCAACCAGCTTCTATGTAAATTTTTCGCGCTCGCCTTTCGAATGCGGCTGAGCGATCTGTTCTCGACTTCACCCCACTTCGCGAAGTCCATCTGCGGTATTGAAGGTATCCCCGAACTGGCGGAAGTGTCTTTGTCCGCAATCCGTGCTTTGACAAATTTGTGTATGTCTTCCTTGAGAACCCTATTCTTACGCCCCGTGCCTGTTACTTCTGTGATGTTAACCCCATAATCCCGGGCCTGTTTCCTTACGGCTGGCCCAGCGTGAACACCCCCTGTTTTCGTTTCCTGATCCTGGTATTTGCGGGACTGGCTATCCGACCGCGACTTCGCTGCGTCTGTTTGTCCTAAAGAGGCGGCTGCAGCTGATCTGGCCGTTTGCCCAGAAGTTAAATCGGCGCGCTCCGCTGGAATCTCGGTGGTCTTCTGCGCCGCCACCTCAATCGGCACCCACCCAACAACTGTTATCAGTGAATCACCCTCATGAACCTCATCGCCTTCACTAACGAAAATTTCCTGGACAACGCCCGCAAGATCCGTCGGGATCTCCATACTTGCCTTGTCTGATTCCAGAACGACGATAGAGTCACCATCTTCCAGCGCGTCCCCCTGGCGGACCAGAACCTCTGCCACGACAATTTCCTGGGCGTCGCCTATATCCGGCACCGCAACAACTTTCGAGGTTTCCATTTTTCGCGGTACCGAGTTGGTTGCAGCAGATGTATCAGGCTCAGATACAACGGCCTGTTCCTCTGCAGCATCCACCGGTTCAGGGCCAGGCGTTTGCGTCCCTTCACCTGCCTGAGGCTTTTCGCCGGACTCAATCTCAGCAAGAAGTGAACCTTCCGTCACCTTATCGCCCTCAGAGACCGCAAATGACCTGATCGTCCCGGCACAGGGGGATGGTATTTCCATACTGGCCTTGTCTGATTCAAGTACAACCAGGGAAGTGTCGGCATCAATGACATCACCCACCGCCACCAAAAGCTCGATAACTTCTACGTCTTCCGCTTCACCGACGTCCGGTACGAGTACTTGCTCCAACATCAATCACTCCTCACAACGTCACCGGGTCTGGCTTGCCGGGATCAATACCGTAAAGCTCAATTGCTTTCGTCACCTGCGCAGCATCAATAACATTTTCCTGGGCTAAGGCAGATAACGCGGCCACTGTTATGTAATACCGGTCTACCTCGAAAAATTTTCTTAGACGTTCGCGAGTATCGCTCCGGCCAAACCCATCGGTACCCAGTACCGAATAGTGTACCGACACAAACTCCCGAATCTGGTCCGCATAGACTTTCATATAATCCGTTGCAGCGATCACCGGACCAATTGCGCCATTCAGACACTCTTCGACATAGCTAAGTCTGGGCTTTTCCTGGGGATGCAACATATTCCATCGATGTACGCTAAGCCCCTCACGTCGAAGTTCGTTGAAACTGGTAACACTCCAGATATCCGCGATCACACCAAATTCTTTTTTCAGCAACTCTGCGGCTGCAATCGATTCCCTCAGAATCGTGCCTGATCCAAGCAGCTGGACGACTTTTTTTGAACTTTTTACAGAGTTTTTCTGCAAGCAGTACATACCACGAAGAATCCCCTGTTCCACACCATCAGGGATTGCCGGTTGTTCATAATTCTCGTTCATGATTGTGATGTAGTAGTACCGAGGCAATTTCTCTACATACATTTCCTGCAGCCCCTGCCTGATGATCACCGCGAGTTCATAAGCGTATGCAGGATCATAGGAGACACAATTTGGCACTGTCGATGCCAGGATATGGCTATGACCATCCTGGTGCTGCAAACCTTCTCCGTTCAATGTTGTTCGACCGGATGTGCCACCCAGAAGAAACCCGCGCGCCTGCAAGTCACCCGCGGCCCAGCATAGGTCGCCGATTCGCTGAAAGCCGAACATGGAATAAAAAACATAGAAAGGAATGAGAGGTATTTCATTATTGCTGTATGACGTTGCCGCAGCTAACCATGCCGCAAACGCTCCACCCTCATTAATACCTTCCTCAAGCACCTGGCCTTTTTTGTCCTCTCGGTAGTACATGATCTGGTCAGTATCCGTAGGTTCATACAACTGACCACCTGAGGAATAGATACCGAGCTGCCGGAACATGCCCTCCATGCCGAAGGTTCTAGCTTCATCCGGGACGATGGGCACAATCCGTTCGCCAATCTGCTTGTCCTTGATCAACGCGCTGAGGATCCTAACGAACGCCATTGTCGTGGAAATCTGTCGATCGCCTGTACCCTTTAGCATGGACTCCAGCACCGACAAAGGCGGAATCTTTAATGCCTTAAATTCCGTTTTCCTGCGTGGCAGTGACCCCCCTAAAGAAGACCTGCGTTGCTTAAGGTAGCGCATTTCTGTACTGTCTTCCGGTGGGCGGTAATAGGGCACCTTCTCGAGCTCGGCATCTGATATAGGAATATCGAACCGGTCCCTGAAATCCTTCAGCCCTTCAAGGTCCAGCTTCTTGACTGAGTGCGTATAGTTTTGCGCCTCACCCGCGGGCCCTAAGCCATAGCCCTTAACCGTTTTTGCAAGAATGACGGTGGGTTGCCCGGTGTGGGTCGTAGCAGCTTCATAAGCGGCATAGACCTTGTAAGGGTCATGACCTCCTCTATTTAGGCGAAAGATATCCTCATCCGAAAGATCCTCTACGATCTTCAAAAGCTCAGGATACTTCCCAAAGAAATGCTCGCGTGTGTAAGCCCCTGATCTGCTTTTATAGTTCTGGTACTCGCCATCAACCGCTTCATCCATGCGCTGTTGCAGCAATCCAAACTTATCCTTCTCGAAAAGCGGATCCCACTGCCTCCCCCAAACCACCTTGATGACATTCCATCCTGCACCACGGAAAACACCTTCCAGCTCCTGGATAATCTTGCCATTGCCTCTGACAGGGCCA
>JABGVY010000373.1 GCA_018645845.1 Gammaproteobacteria bacterium
AAGACAAAACTTTCTCAAAGGCTTCGCTGGCAACGTTTGGATGTTGAGCAGCTTTTTCTACCAGTCCTTTTAGAAAGTAGCCCTCGGGGTTCGAAGTACTAAGCCTGATCAATTCGTTCGCGCAGGCCTCGACGGTCCTCCAGTCGCGAGCCTGTGCTGCTTTTCTACCCACTAGGCTCAACTGCTCTGTATTAGTTGTCATTGGGTTGGTCTCTTGAAGACAACAATGTGACACGCTCTCATTTAACAAGGGATCCGAGATGCTAACAAAAACGACCCGTTTTGGCGCGGGTTATTGCCGTTGTGTCCAGGCGAAAAGTTTGCGCACGTGTAAAATGGTAGACTAATGTTTCATACTAGCGTGACCTGAACATCGTATTTCGTGTAGTCTTTGGGGGTGCGTGTCTATCCCCTGGCACTTGCTGTGAAGAGGTCCATTTGTTTATTTTCCCACTCTGTTATGGCGCATCATTCCATGTCTGATTCGACACCTTCATCGTCTGGCCCCGCTAATGAATGGGACCAATTCTGGAAAGGAAGTGCAGGGGCACATGCGTATAGTGCTGGCGGTTCCAAACACCCGGTATTGCAGCAATTCTGGCGAGACCAGTACACGTCTTCGCTTTCAGAATACCCGCATGGCCGGATGATTGATTTGTGTGGAGGAACGGGCGCAGTGCTGTCCGCGGCAGAGGGCCTGTCGGTATCGGAGGGGACAGAGTTAATCTCGCTGGATATTTCTGTTTCGGCGCTTGAACTATTGGTTGAAAATTATCCGTATGTGAGGGCCATCGCGGCGGATGCGGCGCACGTTCCCCTCGCATCGGAAAGCATGGATGTGGTTTCAAGCCAATTCGGTGTCGAGTATGCCGGGGAGCAAGCTATCGGCGAGGTTGCCAGACTTCCCCGTGCAGGCGGTAAACTAGCATTAGTTCTTCACCATTCGGGTGGGTTGATTCAGCAAGAGTGCACCGCTAATTCGGACGCCATTCGACGACTGATAGATAGCAATTTTATTCCTATGGCTGTAGACATGTTTGAAAAGGCCTATGCGATGATTCGAGGCGCAGGTTCTAGCGAATTCCATGCGGCCGCCAGAGCGTTTAGGCCGGTGTTTCGTTCGCTTGAACCTATCATGGACGATTATGGTGTGGAGGTGGCCAGTGGTACGGTAGCAACGCTTTATAACCGTGTAGCAGAGATTCAAAAAGATGCCCCGCGTTATAACGAAACAGAAGTAATCGAATGGCTTGTTACGATGGGTTCGGAATTACCGGGCTATGCAGATCGGATGGCGGCTATGTGTCGCTCATCCAGGTCAGCGGAACAGTTTAAAACGCTGTGCGCTTATCTGTCCCAAATGAATTATCAGATCCAACAGGCGCATCCTCAGCAAGTTGCTGGAACCACGCTTCCCATGGCATGGATGTTAGTGGCTAAAAGAGAAGGGTGATTACCCGGCGACACTATTAGTGATCCCAAGTAACGTATGCAAATAGAAGCCAACAATTTTAAAATCACTATACCGTCATTATTATTTGACCCTCAGTTTCATGTCTTCGATTTTTCGACTCAGAAAGGGGGGCAAACAAAGCTTTTATTAGTGGAGGAAAAAAAACTTTCTGAAGCACCGTTTATAGATGTTAGATTTGAACCCTTCGCAGCAGGGAGTTTTGTCGTTCCTACTGAGCGGTTGTTTTCCGTCGAAGCTAAACACAACATAGTTCGGCCACAGCCAGTCTATATTTTTCATCATGCCTTTGTGTGTTCCACGTTGCTTGCTCGTTGTCTAAATCAGGTTGATGCATTTTTCAGCCTTAAGGAGCCCTGGATTCTCCGGCGACTTGCAGATTTTAAAAGATCCCCGGGAAGGAAAATGACTCCCAAGCAATGGAAGACGCTATTTGTTAATTATAATCGGCTTCTTGCTAAGAACTATTCGAGTGGCAGGGTACCTGTCATAAAGGCGACCAATGTGGCTAATAATCTGCTGGTCGATGTTCTGAAACACCTGCCCGATAGCAAGGTGCTGTACCTCTATTCCGATTTAGAAAGTTTTCTCATTTCTAATTTGAAGAAGACCCCTGAGACGCAAAAGAAAATGGCCGGCCTACTTGCCGGATTCCTTCTCGATAGTGATTTTGGGAAAAAGCACCCCGCGTACACCAACGTGAATAAATTTTCTTTCCTGCAGGTTTGTAGTCTTATTTGGGTCGTCAACATGTACAGCTTGCAAAAGGTGATGAGCGAAGAGGTTGCTGCCAATTTACGAACCTTAGAGATGTCCGAATTGTTGCGTGATTTACCGAGTGCTATGGGTGAGGTGAGTCGTTATTTCGGACATTCGTGTAACGCGCAAGAG
Source organism: Gammaproteobacteria bacterium (assembly GCA_018645845.1). Classification (GTDB taxonomy): domain Bacteria; phylum Pseudomonadota; class Gammaproteobacteria; order Pseudomonadales; family Azotimanducaceae; genus UBA9659. Next base: position 2,363 of record JABGVY010000373.1, read on the forward strand.
ATCAGAAGCATGACGAACCAAGAGGTGGTTGCCAGGCACGCAAAAGATCAAAGCCAGCCATTTGACACTATGCTCCGTAGCAGAGAAGCCTCGAGTATCCTTGACCAGTTTGGTGCTGAGATCAAGCGCACTATCAAGTGGATAGAGCCTCTGGTTGAAGCGTTGAATATCATGCCTTCAATTGAATCGAGAGCAGTAACGAGCGACAGGCTCCCATAGTACAGGAGACATTTAATGTTGAATCCAGAACTGGATTTAGATGCGTTAGCGGAACAGTATCGGCTGGAGAAGCGTTTGCGCATTAAGGATTTTCTTGAGGCGGAAGTTGCTGCGAAAATTTTTCAATACTGCCAGGAAAGTGCAGAGTATCGTCTGGTTTATGCCAAAGACGGGCAAAATGTCGCCATGGGTATGGATGAATTAGCGAAGCTTTCTGCGTCGGAAAAAAAGCAAATGAACCTCGAGATTATGAACGCAGGTAGCAAAGGTGAGGGGTTTCTTTACAGCGGATATCAGATGGGCCAGGCGGGTGACACAGAGGATGAAAAGTTACGATTCTTGCACGAAGTGTTTGAATTTTTTAATGGTGACGCGTTGATCTCGGCTATACGGACGATTACCGGAGAAACCGGGATAGTGAGCGCCGATGCGCAATACACGAAATTTACCCCGGGTCATTTCTTGACCAGGCATCGTGATGTTGTGCCGGGCAAAGACCGGCGAGTGGCCTATGTTTATAGCTCTACCTGGGGCTGGCACCCCGATTGGGGTGGGTTATTGCAATTTTATCGAGAAGACGGTTCCCCAAGGGATGCCTGGTCACCCGGTTTCAACATCTTGTCGCTGTTCGACACTAGCCATATTCATTCCGTGACTTACGTGGCGCCATTTGCGCAGGCCCCACGGTTATCCTTAAGTGGATGGTTTCGAGGAGAAGCCGTTCCAGGTGTGGAGCGGGAAGTGTGGAATGTTAAAACCAATCTGACACCTAATTAGAGGAAAACCAATGCCGGGAAATGTTCAGGGTGAAAGTGATCAATGGTCCAAAGAGCTACTCGATGGTGCTGTTAATGAGCTGATCGATGGTAACGTTTTTGAAAAAGCGCGCATCGAGGCTCGCATCGTTTGGGGTATAACGAATCAATTAATACTTGCGCAGGTAAGGGAAGCCAGCGCTGCTCAAACATTCCGATGGCTGATTGCGGGTAATATCGTGCCTACAGATCACATTGAGTCGAGCCTTGCGGAACTTCCCAGGGATGCAGCTCGTCATTTTTGTCTCAAGTGGCAGTTGGGCGCAGAGAATGTGCGAAATTTGTCCGATGATGCCCGCGAAGCGATGCGGCATCTTGATCTAGCTGAGATGAGTGCCCAGTTGATTCGGCAAGCCGAAGCACTGCACGAGTTAGTCGCTGACGACTCGCTCTGGTAGAAGAAACGCGAGTAAAAAAAAGGCCGCTCTGGAGCGGCCTTTTCTATTTTCTACTTCTAACGCTTTACTAGTCTTCCATGCTCCAGGAAAGTCGAACGAAGTAACCGCGACCGAACAAACGATAAGTCGACGGATCGGTCTTGGCGTTAAAGCCAAGGTCGATGTAAGGCGGCTCTTCATCGGTAACGTTGTTGATACCGGTGCTGACGCTTACGCCACTACCTGGGTGCGTGTACTTAAACGTCAGGTCGTGATAAAGCTGAGAATCAACCTTCTGAGTGTAGCCAACGCCGAAGGCATCATCGGACTTGAGCTCACTGATATATTCACCAAGGTAAGCGACGCGGAAGTTGCCTCGCATCCAGTCAATCGAATAATTGACCTTGTCTTCGGCGAATGCGTCATTACCTGTATAACGCCCTACATTGTCTTCCGTAGAATCGCCTGGGAATGCTTCGCGGTCACGCTCAGTCATGTGAGACCAAATCACGGCGGTATCAAACTGACCGAAATCGGTATCGAAGATGAATCTTACTTCAGTATCAATGCCACCTGCAGTTTCCAGAGCAACGTTCAATGGCCCATCAAGCACCTGAGCAATACTGTAGTCTGCTCGGCGAGTGATCAGTCCACAAGAACCGGCATTCAGTGCGTTATAGCAATCATCAAGAATATAATTCACACCAAGGGAGCTAATCATATTCTCCAGCTCTGTTTCCCAGTAATCGACGGTAACGCTAAGGCTGCCCAAATCGAACTCTGGAGTCCAAACGATACCAGCGGTAACGGTATCACCGAATTCTGGCTCGAGGTTTGGGTTTCCGCCTACTCTCGCGAGTAACTGTGAATCAAGCTGAAGGCCAACCTGAGCACATCCAGGTGGTAATGGTGAGCCAGCCGCTGGAATACAGGGGTCTTTGTAAGTTGGGAATGAATCGACCTGACCTGCAAAGGCTTCGCCAATGCTAGGTGCTCGGAAAACCTCGCCACTAGTAGCTCGGAATTTAAGGTCTTCCATTAGATATAATTCAACACCGACCTGGTGGGTCGATTCAGAACCAAAGGTGTCAAAATCGTCGTACCGCATACCAGCTGTGATATCCAACGACTGAGTGCCGTTGTCAAATACGGGTAAAAGGATCTCGCCGTAGATGCTGTCTGACTTATAAGAACCGTCAGTACCAGCGCCAGTATTACCAGTCACTTCGTCTTTTTGCTTGCCGGAATCTGGCACGAAGGTGAACTGTTCCTTTCGGTATTCGTAACCAACAGCCCAACCCATTGAGCCGCCTGGAAGTTCCCAGCCGTCGCCGGAGAGGTTGAAGCCCCACTGATCCTGCTCGCCTTCAAGAGTATCTACAAGAACCACTCCTACATAGGAGATCATGTCCGGTGTAAGTGCTCCAGGGCCGCCGAAGAAGTTGATGGGTACACAGCCAGCAATCAAAGAGCTTGGATCCGTAATGTCTCCATAACACTCAGGATTGCCATCGCCGTTTAGGTCGGCTGAAGGGCCCATCGCGTTAGTCAGGTTAGGTCCGAAAAACTGGCCAAAGTCTTTTGACGTCGAATCCGACCATCCTTTGTTGTAGTAGGCTTCCCAGTTCATGTCCATGAACTCGCCGCTGGCAATCACGTTAATTTGCAACTGGTCGTTGTCTTGCTCAAAACGTCGAGTTGTTTCTAACATTCTGCGTCTAGCGTCTCTAACAGGCTCGTATCGCAGTGGGGCTGCGATACCGTCTGGTGTAGCGTTGTACGCGTCGATCGCTTGTGTCAGGTAGTAATTGTCCGGAGAGATGCCTGAATACGCGTTACCCTCAAAAACGCCTTGATAAGAAGGATCAGTTGGCGAGTTATAAGGCTGAGGAGCCAGTTCCTGAGATGATTTACGGCTGCTGTACCGCATCTCTGCAGTCAAGTGAATATCGTCAGTTAGGTCATAGTCGAGGTTACCGAAGATGTTCGTTCGCTCGTAAGGAGTCTGGATGTAGTTAACCGGTGCGTAGTTGTAGGTCCTTCCGTCGAATGGGGTCAGGCCGTTACCTTCATTCATGAAGGTGCCTTGGTCGGTAAACGCCAGCCGTGACTCAGGTATTCGTGAAGAACCGATGATGTAACAACCACCGGAGGTTGTGCCGTCATAAGGGGCTGTTAGTTGGTTTTCGCAACCGCCGGGGTAGATGTACCATGAGTTTTGGAAGTAGTCCCAAGGCGCATCCGATTGATAGGCTTCTTCTTGGTCGACATATTCAGCGCCGAACATGAAGTTACCGCCTTCGAAGCTTTTACCAGCAATCAGGTTCAGGCTGTTTTGCGCGCCTGAATCCATATCCTGGAAATCAGAGGTATAGGCCTCAACGGTGAACCCTTCGTAATCGCTTCGTGTGATGATGTTAACAACACCAGCGACCGCGTCAGCACCGTAGATCGCAGAAGCACCGTCTTTCAATATTTCGACGCGTTCGATCATCGTAGCAGGAATGGTCTGATAGTCACCGCCATCGACGGTTCGTTTACCGTTGACCAGGGTCAGTGTTCTTATTGGACCGAGTCCCCTCAGATCGACCTGTACTGAACCGTTGCCGCCGTTGTTTGTGGTTGTGCCGATAGGTGAACCAGACATTGATGGCATTCGCTGCAGTAAGTAACCAACATCAGTGATGCCCTTGTTTTCAATTTCTTGTCGCGTGATTACAGTCACGGGGCTAGGACTGTCAACATCTGCCCGCCTGATTCGCGATCCCGTGACTACTATTTCTTCAACGATACTTTCGTCTTCTGCATAAACCGTTTCGGTTAGCAGCCCTGCTGTAGACGCAACGCCTAAGGCAGTAGCGACGGCCGCAGAGATAGGTGTTCTCTTTGACATGGTAAATCCCCCACTAAATGGAAATGTTTTTATGGAAATGCTTTGCCAGCAATAGGTTGGTCCCTATTCGCAGGCGTTCTTGCTCGTGTGCTTACCCTAAAGCCACGGGGGGCGTATTATGACGAATGTTTGGGCGAATAGTTGAATAAAAATGAAAAAAAATGAATAAAAATCGTGTAATCCCTGAAAAAGACCTAGACATACCCCCTAACATGAATGAGAGTCCTAATATTCTCTAAAAATATTAATTTAATTCATGTTTCTCGATTTGACGCCATTGTATAAAAAATGGCCTAAAACAGGTCTGCCCTTTGGGTGATTGGTATGAAAACTGAAAATTGTGACGGGGTATTGGCGGAATAATGCCAACGCTCAAACGGCTACTCTCAGTAAGTTTCCAACTACTCTCTCGAGGTGCACAAGTGAATTGCAGACTTCCGTCTGATGACAGCATGGCGCGTACTTCTTCATTTCCGCGTCACCTACAGTCCAACTGGACTTTGGTTCAGGGTTCAACCATATGACCCTTTGGGCTTTGTCGTAAACCTCTCTTAGAATCTCCGACTTGGGGTCCCCATAGTTATTGCGAGCATCACCGAGGATAATAACCGTCGTTTTTGAATCAACGTCCTTGAGTATGTGACTCTTGAAGTCCGCCAGCATCTGGCCATAGTCGGTTGAGCCGTTGCCATAATCTCGCATGGTTTTAGCCATGGCGTCCTCCAGCTTGCTCTGTTGGAATAGCCGAGTGACTTCGCCCAGGTCAGAGGAAAAAGCAAAGGAGCGGACCTTGGGCAGGATCTCGGCAAGGCTGTACAAAAACATCAGAAGAAACCGGGAATAATTGCTGACCGAACCACTCACATCGCAGATGCACATGACCTTGGGTCTATCGACTTTCTGTGACTTCCACTTCAGGTCGAACAGCATGCCATCGTATTGCATGTTGCTTCGGAGTGTCTTCCTGATATCCAATTGGCCGCGCTTAAAGGTTTTTCGGCGCTTCGAATGAATAGAGACCAGCTTCTTCGCCATCTTAAAAACGATTTCCTGCACGTCTTTGAAATTGCGCTTTTCCAGGTTAGAGAGCTTCACTTTCTTTAATAGCTCTTCCCTTAGCTGTTTGCCTGACTCATCGGCATGCAGGAAGAACTGCTTTTCAACATAGTCCCGCACTTGCTCTCGCAAATGGTCACGGGCGCCCTTGAGTTGGCCGGCCAGGTACAACTGCGGGCGACCACCTTCTTCCTGGAGTTCGCCTACTTCGTCCTGCAAACCCTTTAGCCCCATGGCTTCCATGATTTTGCGTGTGTACAGCCCCTTCTGAGTAAAGACGACAATCTGGTTAACTTCTACCTGGCGGCCGGCCTCAGCCATTTTAATCATGACTTCCATTCGGTCACCGGAAAGCAGGAGTTTGCCCAGCTCTGATTGAGCCTCGAGTTGTTCAAAGTCGAGTTCTTCAGAAGCTTCAGCGCCACCACCAGTTCCCTCGCCGCCACCCTGGCCGCCCTGACCGCTTTGCTGGTTTGGAGCCTCTGACTCCGGGTCAAACTCTCCATCATCCTGGTGGTTATGTTCGTCAGGTTCCGCCGCATCACTTTCGGGGGAAAACTTGTTGAAAGAAAAAAATCGATCGAAGCTGGTGTTGAAGGCTTCCTTTTCTTCCGGGTTTTTCGAAAGAACCATCGACAGCGAGTTTTTGAGCAGCACCCGGTTTTCTATGCCAATAATATCAAGGGCTTCCATGGCATCGAGGGTTTCTGCAGGCGACACTTTCACATCCGCAGTTCTAAGGACCTGGACAAACTCAACCAGTGTGTCGTGCAGCTGTGTCATTTAACTAATTCCTGGCAGCACAAGCTAAGTAGCTTTGATCGCCCTGTTGGTCACGCCTTGAAGTTCTGACTGAACGGTCTCTACATCTTCCTGAAATTTCAGGATGACGTTAAGCGTCTGCCTGACAAGTTCCGGGTTAAGTGATTCCGAATGAAGCAATATCAAGGTGCGGGCCCAGTCGATTGTCTCTGAAATAGCGGGGACTTTTTTGAGATCCATCTCCCTGAGTTCCTGGATAAACGCCACTAACTGTTGGTTGAGCTTTGGCGGGATATCTGGAACGCGGGCCCTCACAATCTGGCGTTCAAGGTCAGCATTCGGGAAAGGGATATATAAGTGCAGGCAACGGCGTTTCAGCGCATCACTGATCTCGCGCGTGTTGTTACTAGTCAGGAATACAAGAGGTTTCTTTCCGGGAATGGCTTTTACTGTACCTATTTCGGGGATGGACAGTTGATAATCGGAGAGCATTTCGAGCAGCAGCGACTCGAATTCGTGATCAGATTTATCGACCTCATCAATCAACAGTACGCAACCTTCCTCAGCTTCTAGTGCCTTCAGCAAAGGACGCGGCTCAAGAAACTCCTTTGAGAAAAAGACATCGCCGAAACTGTGCAGTTTGTCGACAGATTCAGACAGACCCGTTGCCCCTTCCAGAATCTCGCCCAGGGTTTCTTTAAGGACCTGGGTGTACAGAAGCTGCTTACCGTACTTCCACTCGTAGATGGCCTTGGATTCGTCCAGACCTTCGTAGCATTGAAGGCGGATACACGGGAGGTCCAGCATATCAGCGGTGGTTTTAGCGAGCTCTGTCTTGCCGACACCCGGCGGTCCCTCAATCAAGACGGGTTTCTCCAGATGATAGGCAAGATACACAGCCGTTGCGATTTCAACAGAGCAAATGTAGCCAAGTGACTCAAAGTGCCCTTGAATGGCTTCTATATCATTGAGTTTGTCGTCGTTTTTTATCGCCACTGGGTGTCCTTAATCGTTCGAATGCTGGAAGGTGAGGAGAAATGAATTTTCCTATATTGGCTGCAAATTACCTGCAAACAGTCACTTAAGTGTACAGTGACGACTTGCCGAAATGTTGATGGTGAGAATCCGTAATCTAAGGGTATAACAACTGCTTATGGGTTATCAGTTGCGCTTAGCGGGCTAAACCTGCAGCCTTGTTTTTAGCTCTCTTTCTGCGGTTTTCCTCGCCCAGACGCTGGAGTTCGTCTCTGTTGTCGCTGTCGACCTTGTTATAGCGTTGTTTCCAGCGGCTGTCACCTGCCCAAGATCGACCAGATATCTCGACCACCGGTTCCTTTGCGCTGACGGCTAAGCGCAAAGCTTTAAGCACTGACATCATTTGCGTTTCTCTGTCTCCGGGGGCTCCTAACGGATTTCCCAAGGGGAAATCGTTGTGAAGGTATCTGGGAACGTTGCAATGCGTCACGATATCCATTGCGCTGCCAATAACCGTCGTTGCTATGCCACGTTCCTCTAAATGTCGAGCGGTCAGACTGACGCTCTGGTGGCACACGGGTCACAGTGGAATCAGCAGTGCAATGTCTACTTCGTCTTCGTCGCATGCTTTCCCGATTGAAGGGGCATCTTCGTTGATTGTCGCGTTCTGGCTATATTGGGTCGGTACGAAGTGAAACCTTTTTGAGACACTTTTTATGACGCCATCGCTCGCTAGCCTATCAAGGACTTCCATCGGAAAGTAACTTTGCCGGTCATCGGTATGTGTCGTTTCCTTGTCCCAGGAGAGCTCTGTTGTGTCAAAGTTCTCTGGTGCTTCTCCAAAAGGAATACTTTCTGCGGTCCTGATCGGTTTTGGTATTTGCGGATGAGCAACGGCGGTCGTCACAACCGTGACAATGCAATCCTCCAGTCGTTTTTTTGGCATTGAAAAAGGAACGGTCTCAAAGTGAGCCCACTTATAGTCTTTTTTGAAGCCCTGCGCCCGGTAGAACAATCGTGTTCTTTCCATGTAGGGCACAAACTGGGGAGCGGTTGTTGAATCGG
>JABGVY010000475.1 GCA_018645845.1 Gammaproteobacteria bacterium
CGGGGTGATGCCAGCATCACGAGGGAGCAGGGGAAGGTGCTGGCAATCATGGTGGCTGATTGTCTACCCATTATGTTTACTTCCCGGGGGGGCGATATTGTGGGGGTTGCCCACGCAGGTTGGAGAGGTCTTGCTAATGGAGTCTTGTCGTCGACGGTGAGGGCGCTGGGCTCGGGTTCGCTGCTGGCCTGGATGGGTCCGGCAATAGGGCCTTGCCATTACACAGTGGGGGCGCATGTCAGGGCCAGCTTTTCGTCTGGCAGAGGGTTTGTTAAACGTTCAGAGGATACTGAATATCCCGCGAATTCCGATAGTGCCGAGAGTAAGTTCTCGATGGATCTTTATGCGATTGCAAACGAGCAGCTTCAGAGCCTGGGTGTTGAAGTTTACGGCGGTGGTCTGTGCACTTATTGTGATTCTGCAAGATTTTTTTCTTACAGAAGGGATGGCGTGACAGGGCGTATGGGCGGATTTATCTGGATGGAATAAGTGCCCGGACAGGCCCGCCCTGAAAGATCAGCCTAGTTACAATTTTCACTGATTGTTGTTTTTGCCCTATCAATCTTGGATTGTTTTTCTTCTTCCGAGAGTACTCTGATTTGTCCATCCTCGCCTTCAACCTTAACGCGATTGTAGTTTTGTAGTTGTGCGAGGTTTAGTTTCCCAATATTGCAGTTGGAATTCTTGGCCGCTGCGATTTCCTTATCTATACGGGCTTTTTGGGTGGCGATTTCAGCATCAATATCGCGCTCCTCTTCTACTGCGGGTGTAGCGGTCTGTTTTGGTGGTTCTTGCTCTGGCGGATCGTCGGCCTGATATCCGAATCGCTGGCCTCGGGTGATAAAGCGAGCATTGAAGCCCTGCGGGTTCCGTTCCGAATAATTAACGACGCCATCCTCGTCAATCCAGGTGTAGTACTCATCTTCGGCGTGAGAGATCGATGTAAAGAATAGAACGAGCAGGCCCATCAAACTTGCGGTAGATTCTAACTTTCTCATGTAAACCATCACAGAAAAACAATATTTCCAGAATATTACTGTAAGATTGTGCACTATTCGCACCCATGAAAATAGTCATTTTTCAGGCCCGGTTCGACCAGGTTTGACTAGGCATGCAGGATACATGAGAATGCCGGCCCCTTTCGGGGCGAAATTTACGGAAAAATCAGAGGTATATCGTGGAAAAGTAATCTGGCGCGGACATGTTGATCCGGGCCCTCCAGGACGAGGGCGTTGATCACGTTTTTGGGTATCCTGGTGGGGCTGTGCTGCATATCTATGATGCTGTGTTCAGGCAAAATAGAATTCAGCATGTGCTGGTGCGCCATGAACAGGCTGCAACCCACATGGCGGACGGCTATGCGCGTTCCACGGGCCGCCCGGGTGTCGTCCTAGTGACCAGTGGCCCGGGGGCTACGAATGCGATCACGGGTATAGCGACCGCTTATATGGATTCAATTCCCATGGTGGTGATTTCCGGGCAGGTACAAAGTCACCTGATTGGGACAGATTCGTTCCAGGAGACAGACATGGTGGGTGTCTCGAGACCCGTCGTGAAACACAGTTATCTGGTCCGCACAGCGTCGGAAATACCCGAAACGATCAAAAAGGCGTTCCATATCGCTACTTCTGGTCGACCTGGGCCTGTGGTGGTCGATATTCCTAAAGATATGACTGATCCGACAAACCTGTTCGACTACAACTACCCGGAAAAGGTAACGATGCGTTCCTATTCACCTGCGACCAGAGGTCATACGGGCCAGATTAAGAAAGCGATCAGGTTGCTCGCGAAGTGTGAGCGGCCAATGATTTATGCGGGTGGGGGCGTTGTTCAGGGAGACGCTTCCAGCCAACTCATCGAATTAACAAGGCTGCTGGGCTTCCCAATTACCAACACTTTAATGGGGTTGGGTGCATTTCCTGGCACAGACAAACAGTTTCTGGGCATGCTTGGCATGCATGGCACGTTTGAAGCAAACAACGCCATGCACCATAGCGACCTGGTTTTCGCCATTGGTGCCCGGTTTGATGACCGGATAACGAATACCGTTTCCAAATTTTGCCCTTATGCAGAAATTATCCATCTCGATATTGACCCCGCATCGATCTCCAAGACGGTTAAAGCTGACGTCCCCATTGTTGGGCCGGTAGATACAGTTCTGGATGAAATGATCAAACTACTGGAACCTGAAGTTGCTGCACGCTCTGAAAAACAGCAACAAATGTTGAAGGAATGGTGGGAACAGATCGAAGGGTGGCGGAAACAGGATTGCCTGGCGGTCAACAGGGATGAAAGTGAGGATATTATTAAGCCGCAGGAAGCGGTACAGGCTGTTTATAAGGCAACAAACGGAAAGGCGTATGTAACGTCCGACGTCGGCCAGCACCAGATGTTTGCAGCACAATATTACCCATTTGATGCGCCGCGAAAATGGATCAACTCGGGTGGCCTTGGGACGATGGGTTTTGGGCTGCCAGCGGCCATGGGCGTGCAGGTAGCATTCCCGGATGAGCAGGTCGTTTGTATCACGGGTGAAGGCAGTATCCAGATGAATATCCAGGAGTTATCGACCTGCTCGCAGTACGGATTGCCCATTAAGATTATCAACGTTAACAATCAGTCGCTGGGTATGGTGAAGCAGTGGCAAGATATGCAGTATGAAGGCCGCCATTCACATAGTTATATGGACTCGCTGCCAGATTTTGTAAAACTGGTTGAGTCCTATGGGCACGTGGGATTCAGGATCGAATCGCGGGACGAGCTGGAACCGATAATGGCCGAGGCGATGGCGATCAAAAACAAGCTCGTATTTGTCGACATTCTGGTTGACCCTTCAGAGCACGTTTATCCAATGCTGATTGCCCCGAACGGGTCGTTGCGCGATATGTGGCTCAGTAAGGGAGTACGAACCTGATGAGAAGAATTATCTCCGTGCTAATAGAAAACGAGCCTGGTGCTTTATCGCGAGTGATTGGTTTGTTCGCCCAGCGAAACTACAACATCGAAACACTCACGGTAGCGCCTACCGAAGACGAGTCCCTGTCTCGCCTGACGCTATCGATACTTGCCGGTAATGAACAGGCCGAGCAGATCACCAAGCAACTCAACAAGTTGATAGAGGTTGTGAAGTTGATTGATCTGACTGAAGGCGAGCATATCGAGCGTGAACTAATGCTAATTAAGCTGCAGGCAGCCGGTGCCCAGCGTGCAGAAGTAAAGCGCACGTCGGATATTTTCCGTGGGCAGGTTGTTGACGTGACGCAGAGCACCTACACAATCCAGTTGACCGGTACAACCGAAAAACTCGATGCCTTCCTTAAAGCGTTGCCCGAATCCAGTGTCGTGGAAGTCGTGAGATCCGGTGTGTCGGGACTCGCTCGGGGCGAGAAAGTGCTTACAGTGTAGTTGTAATGGTGGGTTTAACGGTGGAATAATGACTAGAGGGTTCAGAGTCAGGGGCCAGAGCAAATATCCTGGCTCTATACTCCGACCTTACCATTGCCACCATTGAGGCGAGACAATGACAGACCAGGAATCGGTAACCCGGGAGCAGGGAAGCGTAACTCAGCTAACTAAACGTAAGGGCCTGAAAAAAGGCGTCTACCTGCTACCCAATCTCATCACAACCGGTGCGCTTTTTTCGGGGTTCTATGCCATTGTCGCTGCAACGACCGGTGCATTCGAAACCGCGTGTATCGCGATCGTGATCGCGGGGTTCCTTGATGCGCTGGACGGGCGTATTGCAAGGTTAACAAATACCACCAGCCAGTTTGGAGTGCAGTACGACAGCATGGCAGACCTGGTGGCCTTCGGTGTTGCACCGGCGATTTTGTTGTTTAGCTGGGCCCTGGAGGATCTGGGCAAGATCGGCTGGATTATTGCCTTCCTCTATATGTGTTGTGCGGCCCTGCGTTTGGCGCGTTTTAATATCGCCCCTGACACTAAGGTATTTTACGGCCTGGCAAGCCCGGGTGCTGCCGGCACGATGTCTACCCTGGTCTGGATCTGGGTTGATAACTTTCCGCCCATGGAGAGCATGGAGGTTTCTGTGTTGGTGGGTCTTTTTACGACGTTCGTCGCGCTCTTAATGGTAAGCAACGTGCAGTATTTCAGCCCAAAGAACATCAAGGGCAGGGTGCCATATCCTATTATGTTGGGGGCGGTATTGCTGTTCATTGTAGTTGCCATCTACCCGCCCGGTATGTTGTTTTGCGTTGGTCTTGCTTATGCTGTGTCTGGGCCAATCCAGGCTTTGCTGAGGCTGGTCCGCGGAAAAGATAATTTGCCTGATGTGTAACGTAGTCTGATTTGGCTCGTCTGTTACCTGGGTAGAAAAGCGACAAACCGGAGTCAGTTATGTTGATCAAACGAGCGCGAGCGGATGACATTCGGTCATCAGAAATCACCAGCGAAACCGTCTTTCACCAACGAAGGAAAATGATAAAGGCGATGGGGCTTGGTGCTGTTGCGCTGGGTACCCCCGTTATTGGTGGTGCAACATCAGGTGAGCGCCAGTTCTATTCCACCCAGGCACCGTTATCTGGACCCGCCTGGCTTCAAAATAAACTAAAAACACTGACGCCAGGCCAGTATTCAACGCAGGAATCTGCAACACCGTTTGAGTATGTCAGTACTTACAATAATTTCTACGAGTTTGGGACAGGAAAAACGGATCCAGCTGACAACTCGCGGAACTTCGTCACTGATCCGTGGAAGGTAGAGGTGGCTGGTGAGGCAGAACTGACGGGGACCTATAACCTCGAAGATATTGTAAAACCTCATATGCTTGAAGAGCGGGTTTACCGGCTTCGATGCGTAGAAGCCTGGTCTATGGTCGTACCCTGGGTTGGTTTTCCGCTGGCTGACCTTTTAAAGCGATTTGAACCAAACTCAAACGCAAAGTACGTTCGATTTGAAACACTTCATGACCCGGAACAGATGCCTGCACAGGGATCACGCTTTGCTGCCATTGACTACCCTTACATAGAAGGGCTTCGCATCGACGAGGCAATGAATGAACTCGCGTTTCTGGCAGTGGGTGTCTATGGCAACGCAATGCCGAACCAGAATGGCGCGCCGATCAGGTTGGTTGTCCCCTGGAAATACGGCTTTAAGAGTATTAAGTCTATCGTCAAGATAGAATTCACGAAACGTCGCCCGAAGACGACCTGGGAAATTTCAAATAGTCGCGAGTACGGTTTCTATGCCAACGTAAACCCTGATGTTGACCATCCTCGCTGGAGCCAGGCACGCGAACGCAGATTACCCACTTCTTTCTTTAGCCAGAATTATGTTGAAACCCTGCAGTTCAATGGCTATGCGCCGCTGGTAGCGCACCTTTATAAGGACATGGACTTGCGAAAGCATTACTAGTGGTTAGATCTCCGATATTGAGTATCTGTTGTGTTTAAGTTTCCGCTGTTTAAGCCCGTAACATTTTTGCTGTGTCTCCTGCCCCTTGAATATTCGATATACCAGATTTATCAACTGCAAACAGGTGGGGATAATGTCTTAGGGGCGGACCCTGCCAAGGAACTGGTGCTGCTCCAGGGTGAGTGGGCTATACGGTTTCTTCTACTCACTCTTCTGGTAACGCCGTTAAGGAGGCTTGCCGGATGGCGCCAGGCACTGAAGGTCAGGCGGATGCTGGGCTTGTTTACCTTCTTCTATGCCTCGATACATTTACTGGCCTATCTTTTATTGCTGCTTGAGCTTGATTTCCGCAATCTGGGCGCCGATATACTAAAACGACCTTATATTACTGTTGGGTTTACCGCCTACTTGCTTCTGGTACCTCTGGCACTTACCTCTAATAGCTTTGCCATACGACTGCTGCGAAATCGCTGGGCGGTGTTGCATCGGCTGGTATACGGTGTCGCTATCCTTGTTGTGGTGCATGTGACGTGGCTGGCCAAGTCCAGTTATTCAGAGGCTGTAGCCTATGGCGTAATAGTGACAATCTTATTACTTGTCCGGGTATTTAAGGACGAGTTCGCGTTATTCCAAGAAGCGCTTAGACGACGTGTTTAAATACTCTTCAGTTTTAATAGACATTCTAGAAAACGCTGCTACAATGCGCCGCTCCTCGCCTTCGGACGGGGAGAAAAATAGAGCTCCATCTCAGATAAATAACTAGTTCGAAAATATTTATCGATTATCCACGAAGGTGGTTGTAATGGGGCTTCTAAGGCGTATAATGCGCCTCCTCGATCAGCGAGATCGGGGCTGAATTACAGGCCGTAATTCAGGGCTTTTTACCCAAGGGTAGTTAAGC
>JABGVY010000477.1 GCA_018645845.1 Gammaproteobacteria bacterium
AGTTGAATCTGATGCTGTTAGTGCGGCCCGGGCAACAAGGACCGCCCTGGAACAATTATTCGATTCAGCATTTCACGTGGTTGCTTTTTCGTGGGGCTGCACGATTACTGCCATGATCATGAAGGACATGGCGACGCAGTTAAAATCAGTGATGTTAACCGGTCCCGCAGCGGTGGGAGATATACCCCGAAAAGTCACCATGAAACCACTCATAAGACGAGAGTCTGGAATGAGCAGCGACGAAGTCCTTGCGGCTCAGAAAGAAAATCTAGCCAGGTTGATGTTTTATCAGCGCTCTCGGATAGACGATACAGCGGTCACTATTCAGCAGCTTAATACATCGCGGGCTCGGTTTCGTAGCCCGCCATATGCCAGGGGTACGTTGGTTATCGATGGTGTGCGAGGCTCAACGGCGCCCCTGTTTGTTATCTATGGCGATCATGATGCTCCTGCCTACCCTGACCTTGAGGCGCGCCGAGATATCTTCCTGCACGCCAGACCCGACGCCAGGTTCGAACTGGTTGCCGATGCAGGACATTGGTTGCAGTATGAAATGCCTGAGTTGTTTAATGAAAGGTGCATTGAATGGCTCAATAGCCAGTCCTGATGAAACCTGCGCCTTTGAGGATACTCGAACAGTTTGGGTAGGTAATTAAACTATTCTGATCGGCCGTCCAATAGTTCGAATACGTCTTCTTCAGCCTGTAAGTAGTGGTCGACGCGCTCCATTGCATAACCGAGGGGCAGATTGTTAGGGGCCGGTCGATGTTCCTGGACAAAATAAAGGGAGTTCCGGATTTCATGTTGTAGATTCGGGTTCGACCCTAAAGCTGACATCATATAAAGATAATCAGTACCTTGGAGCCGGTCGCGATACAACCCCATTGTCAGTCAGCGCGAGGTGCGTCAGGGTTTGTTCGTCATGATTCATCCGCCAGGAAAGCATTTTCTGAGCGTATTCCAGAACCAGCGGCAGGTAGTCAGGGTTGTTTGCCTGGTTGACGAATTCGTTAGGGTCTCGTTGCAGGTCAAAGAACAACGGTGGCAGGTTCGTAAAGTGCACGTACTTATAGCGATCATCGCGGAGTACGTTCAGGCTGCACTGGTGTTGAGTGAGCCCGAGTGACTGCTCTAGGGTCTCGCCCGCTTCTACATCGCGGAAATCTAACTCCCAGTGAGCGGCGTCTCTCCAGTAATCAGGAATTTCACCTGAACGAAGGATAGAGATCAGGGACTTGCCGTCGCATTGATGGGGAATATCCAGATCCAGCCAGTCGAGCATGGTGGGCATGATGTCCACATTTTCGGTGAAAGCTTTGACCTGCAGGCCCCTTGTATTGGTTGCATCGGGGTCTCTGATAATGAGCGGTATGTGATAGCTGGCATCGAAATAACCCATCTTGCCGATAAGCCAATGATCTCCGATTTGCTCGCCATGATCGGAGGTAAAGATGATCAGCGTGTTGTCCCATTGTCCTGATTTTTTAAGGTAGTCGAATAGTCTTCCAAGATTATAGTCAACTTCTGTCATCAGGCCGAAATAGGAGGCTTTAAGACGGGCTGTTTTATTGTCGTCCAGTGGCGCACCGACGCGGGGTTTGTTCAGGTAGGCTTCAAGCAGTGGGTGCTGGGCGCCTTCTGTTGCCATGTCGGGTTGGCGGACAAAGTCTTTCAAGGTCTCGGGGGGATATAGTTCATTATATGGTGCTGGTGCTACCCAGGGAGGGTGGGGCCTGAGCAGTGACAAATGCACACACCACTGCCCGTCTTGTTGATCGATGTAATCCACAGTGCGGTCAATCATGAAATGGGTATCGTGAAGTTCTTTTGGTATAGCCAGTGGCGCAGGTACCGGACCCCCATCTTCGTATTCGTCGACATCTGCCTTGTCCGTGTAAAATTTCCAGTTCGGATCAGGAACATCAAAGCCCTGGTCACCAAGCCATGCCGCCCATGCATCGGGAAAGGTTCCCATCATTAGGATAGGGCTGATCCCTGGCAACGGACCCTCATAAGATTGCAGGTACTCATGGTCGGCAGCAAACTCCCTTGGGTCATTGGCCGTGTCTGTATAGCCGAATAATGCTGGGTCGTAACCTTTCTTTCGGGCTTCGAGCGCCCAGTTGGTATGCCTGGCATCAAGCGGTGTTCCATTCGTGCCTGACCGATGGTTCTGGAGGTACATGCCCGTATGCAGGCTGGCTCGAGAGGGTCCGCAAGGGACGGCGTTAGCAAAATGTTGCGTAAACGACATACCGTCTGCCGCCAGCGCATCCAGATTTGGGGTTTGCACCTGGTGTCCCAATGACGAAAGACATTCCGCCCTCCATTGATCAGCGGTAATAAACAAAATGTTCTTCATTTGGAGCCTCCTGCTCGTCGCCCAGAATTAACTGTCATCAATCTATTGTTACTTGTAGCACGCGTCAACGAGAGATGAGCATGTTATATTGCGCGCCTTTCGTTATATGTTCGCAAGCCCCGAAGGAAGCCCTTTGATTTCTGTTACCTGGCCGTTTGACCCGAAGCGATCTCCAGTCTACTACGGCTGGGTCGTGTGGTTGTTTTCGACAGTAGGTTTTTTGTTGAGCATACCTGGCCAGACGATGGGTATGGCCGTTTTTACGGAACCGTTCCTCGAAGCGTTCGGCTTGACCCGCACCCAGTTATCAATGGCGTATCTCTTTGGGACCATCGGATCGTCACTATTCCTCACTCAGGCGGGACGCTGGTACGACAGGCTAGGCGGACGGATCATGATTGCCGCGTCATCCTTGGCATTGGGGCTGATGGTTGGGTATATCAGTTTTGTCGATGTTCTGAGTCGCTGGCTGGGAGGCCATACACTGGTCACCTTTATTCTTATTCTGCTTGGTTTTTTCGGTGTGAGGTTCTTTGGCCAGGGGGTGCTGACGAGTTGTTCTCGAAATGTTTTGATGCTCTGGTTTGTCAAGAGACGAGGGCTTGTGAGTGGCCTTCGTAGCGTCTTTGTATCTTTTGGTTTCTCCCTGGCACCGCTTGTTTTGGCCATGATGATCGGGGGATTTGGCTGGCGTGGTGCCTTGTGGTTCATGGCGTTGTTGGTGGGCCTGGTTTTTGCTGTGCTGGCTTTTATCTTTGTGCGCGATAATCCCGTCTCCTGTGGCTTGATTGCCGATGGCGAAAAACCTTCAGATGCTTATGTGGCCCCGGTCGAAGCGCCGTCGAAGTCACTTGCAGAAGCGCGACGGTCTCCGGTCTTCTGGATCTACTCCATGAGTCTGGCGATGCACGCCATGTTCGGTACGGCACTGACCTTTCACGTTGTCGCTATTTTCGGTGAAGCGGGGTTACCCAGAGATGTTGCCTTTGGGTATTTTTTCCCTGCTGCTATTTGCGCAACCGCGGCGAACCTTGTTGGCAGTTACCTTGTAGACAAGGGGCCTTTGAAACCTTTTCTTATCGTGATGCTGGTTGGTTTTGTTGTTGGTGGCTATGGGCTGATAAACCTTGACCAGTCCTGGGGTTACTGGATGCTCGCGGCCGGTTTTGGTACGGGGGGCGGCCTGTGGGGCGTAACGTCTAATCTTGCATTTATTCGCTTTTTTGGTCCGCTTCACCTTGGGGAGGTCAGCGGGTTCAATACTTCGATCTCTGTTTTCGCGAGCGCAGTGGGCCCGTTTGCCTTTAGCCTCGCGGTAGATCACCTAGGTAGTTATAACGTTGCCGCCCAAATTTGCCTGGCGATGCTGGTCGTTCTTTTAATAGCGGCAATCGTTCTCAAGCAGGAAGAAGTCACCCACTGATCACCCGGCAGCGGTGCCGCAACCGATGAGTGGTCGATCGAGGCCATTGTTTCAGTTCGTCCCGAAGGTTGTTTTTCAGCGCCTTCCCTGTGCTTGATTTGAACCAGGCCAGTACCTTGTTTGCATACTTTTCTGTGCTGAACTCAAGAACGGTGCCATGACTAAAATAGCCGATGGCGCGCTTACTTTGACGGTGATCAATATGGTTTTGGACCAGTGTACCGTTGATGGCCAGGTGTTGTGTTAACAGTCGCAACCAGCGTTGATCAGCGGCATAAGGTCTCTGCGGGTCACCCTCTGCGTGAATGAAAATATCATCGATAATATAATCGAACTTATCATGACAGGTTTCCAGCCACTTTCTTGCATCGGCTTGGACAAGCTCCAGCATGGGGTAATCAAGCTGGAAATAGTCCTTCGCCAGTTGAACGTGAGTTGAATCCAGCTCGATTCCGACGATTTGGTCGAGGCTGTGCATCTTGCAAAGCTGGTGGATGGCTGTACCACCAGCGACTCCAAGAACGAGCACTTTTCTGGGGGGCGTAGGCAGGCAGAGAGATGGAAGGCTTAAAAGGTCCCACACGCCACTGGTGAACAGATGTCGTGGGTTGAACTGGGTATGAAAAGCACCATTGGTGTACAGCCGGCGGGTATTTCCGGCGCTTCGTACCTCGTAGGTGACACCACCACGCCGCTTTTTGAGCAGGATCGCCAAGTCTCAGTCCGACAGCCCGGTTTTCTTAAGCAGTTCGGCTGTTGAAGGATCATGGCCTGTTGATCCGCCCAGAATTTTGTTGGTTAACTGCTTTCCAAGTTCCACTCCCCATTGATCGAAGGAGTTGATGGACCAGATGGCGCCTTGTACGAAAACCTTCTGTTCGTAGAGCGCAAGCAACATGCCCAGTGACTCGGGGTCCAGTTTATCCAATAGCAACGTCGAACTTGGTTTGTTACCTGGATACTGCTGGTGCGGGTCAGCATTGACCTGGCCGGTCATTAAGGCCTCTGACTGGGCGATCATATTGGCGAGGAGAACGCGATGATGTTCTGGCTTGCTGAGTGCGTCGTGTATGGTGCCAATGAAATCAATGGGAACCAGTTTTGTTCCCTGGTGAAGAAGCTGGAAGAACGCATGCTGTCCGTTGGTGCCGGTTTGTCCCCAGACAATTGGCCCTGTCTCTAACTCAACTGGCTCACCTTCCCGTGTTGATAACTTTCCATTGCTCTCCATATCAAGTTGCTGCAGATGATCAACAAACAGCCCGAGTCGTTCACAGTAAGGTATCACTGCATGCGTCTGAGCTCCAAGGAAGTTGTTGTACCAGATACCGATCAAGGCCATTAACAAAGGAGCGTTTTTCTCCGGCGGGGAATTCAGGAAATGGTGGTCAATCCGCGCACCTCCTGCCAGGAAAGATTTGAAATTGTCGAACCCCAATGCGATGCAGATCGAGAAGCCGATGGAAGACCAGACAGAATATCTGCCTCCAATGGAGTCAGGGAACGTCAGGATTTGTTGATCCGGTACGCCGAATGCCTGCGCTTTCTTACGATTATTGGTGATCGCGATGCACTGTGCTCGACTCTGGGATTGGTCCAGGTCGAGTTCAGTTTCAAGCCAGACGAGGGCTGTTTGTGCGTTTATGAGCGTTTCAGCGGTTGTGAAGGTCTTGCTGGAAACAATAATCAGCGTTGAAGCGGCATTCAATGTTTTCACCAAAGACAGGATTTCGGCGCCGTCCACGTTGGAAATAAAGTGAACTCGCGGCCCCGTGTGAAACTCTCTGAGTGCCTGCACGACCATCTTTGGGCCGAGATCAGACCCGCCGATACCAATGTTGATTACGTCCGTAATCGGCTCTCCGGTGATTCCTGTCCAGGTCCCACTCCGGATGCGATGGCTTAACGAGTCGAGTTTTGCGTGTTCTTCCTTAACCTGTTCGATGAATTTGTCAGGTAGATGCGGAGCAGGGTGTCTTAGACCCGTATGGAGTGCGGGGCGATTTTCGCTGACGTTGATAGGGCCGCCGGAGATCATCTCGCGCGTGTGATCGAGTACCCGGGACTCTTTCGCCAGGTTCAGTAGAAGCCCAAGTATTTCTTCGGTAACAGCATGCTTCGACAGATCGACGTAGATTCGCCCAAGATCAACCGAGAAACGGTCCAGCCTTTCGGGGTTATTGAGTTGTTCGGCAATCTTGATGCTATTCGCATCCGCCGCGAGTGCCTGAAGCTTAACCCAGGTGTCAGTAGTCGGTGCCATAGGGAGTCTTTTGCTTTGAGGAAGACATGATACCTGTATTCGGTGGTCCTGGACCACTCGCAGGCTATAAACCGAAGTCACTTACTTTCCTCGTGGTTCTGCACCTACGGTTGTTACCGTTTTAGGCGATATCCTGTTCTGTTCCCATCGACAATACTTCAGTCATGGCGAACTACTATCTTTATATTCTTTCGAGTCGGCACCATCGACATCTTTCCATCGGTGTAACTCCGGATCTTGTGACAGGCATTGGTAACCAGAGGATTATGGTCAGTCGTCGGTTGCACAAGAAACGGGTCCTTCAAAAGCTGGTTTATGTTGAAACAATCGACTGCGTGGAAGAAGCAGTCGAGCGTGAAGTAAAGTTGAAACGTGCGCCGAGAAACCAGATTAATAAGCTTGTAGAGTCGGTCAATCCTGGTTGGGACAGTATCAGCGTGCGCGAGCTGGTCGCAGCAGGTTTCAGCAGAAGCTAACTTCGTGTGTCGTTTTGCAGGTATTCGCCAATGACAATACTCATGCCCAATGGCTGGTCATTGAACCCAAGGTCGCGATAAAACTGTATGGCATCATCGGTCTGCAGATAGATGTGTTGCCCTGGACATTTTCTCATCATCATTTCCATCATCTCTGTTGCGATTCCCTGTTTTCGATACGATGATTGAGTCCAAACATCGATGATATAGGCGTTGCCTACACCATCAGAGAGGGCTCTGGCGGTGCCGATGCATCGTTCCCGGTCGTTGTCATAGGCCTGCAACTGGCTGTTTTCGAACGACAGTTTTAGCTGATGAGTGGTCCTGCCATTGTGAAATTCATCGTCGGTTAGGTCCTTGCGTAGTTGTTCCCAGTTCACATTATCTGAATTTTCGTGGAACAATACCGCCATTGGATTACTCCTGCTTTGATAAGCGTTATTATGATGATTGTACAGCGGCCAAGGTGCTGCCATGAGCGCAGCTGTTAGCGCGACCTAACAATTGTCTCATCAATTCGTCGATCTAGCAGATCGCCGTTCGAACAAGAAACCAAGGGGTAACATCAATGACCATTTCCAGGTGGGTTTTACTGGCGGTAGTGGCGTTTTTATTAGGCGCATTTTTTCAGTACGATCTGGGTAGTTACCTGACCCTTGAGGCGATCAAATCAGAACAGGCAGCCCTGCAGGAACTTGTCGATACCAGTCCGGCGAAATTCATTGCCGGTTACTTCTTTATCTATGTCGCTGTGACCGCGCTGTCGATTCCGGGCGCCGCCGTCATGACGCTGGCGGCGGGTGCGCTTTTTGGATTGTGGTGGGGACTGTTGATCGTCTCTTTTGCGTCAACGATTGGAGCGACCCTGGCGATGGTTATTGCACGCTGGCTCTTCAAAGAGCAGGTAGAGCGCCGCTTTAAAAACATGATCAACACAATCAACAAAGGTATCGCGAAAGACGGTGCCTTTTATCTGTTCACGCTCAGGTTGGTCCCTGCATTTCCTTTTTTTGCTATTAACCTTGCGATGGCACTTACTTCCATGAAAGTCATCACATTCTTCCTGGTGTCCCAGGTTGGAATGCTGGCGGGAACATTCGTGTTTGTTAATGCGGGAACTGAGCTGGCGCAGGTGAACAATCCTTCGGACGTCCTGTCTGCAGGTTTACTGATGTCGTTTGTGCTGCTGGGTGTCTTCCCGTTGTTTGCTAAGTGGTTTGTTGACTGGGTTAAAGCGCAGCGCGTTTATAGTGGGTTTGAGAAACCGAAGTCATTTGATACCGATATGGTGGTGATCGGCGCCGGGTCGGGTGGGCTGGTTGCCGCGCTGATTGCAGCGACCGTGAAAGCCAAGGTGACCCTGATAGAGAAAGATAAAATGGGTGGTGATTGCCTGAATACGGGGTGTGTTCCCAGTAAGGCGCTTATCCGCTCTGCCCGCCATGCCCATGACAATAGTCGGGGGAGCAGCCTTGGTTTTTCCGACTCAGTCATTGATGTGGACTTCAAAGCCATCATGGCGCGTGTCCAGCGAACCATTGCAGAAATCGAGCCTCACGACTCTGTCGAACGTTATCAGGGTTTAGGGGTCGATGTGGAAATAGGCGAGGGCCAGGTGCTCTCTCCATGGCATGTCCGTGTTAACGGCAAGACTATTTCGACCAGAAACATTGTGATCGCATCCGGTGCAGAACCCTTTGTGCCGCCGATTGATAACCTGGACGCGGTTGACTATTTAACTTCGAATAACCTATGGGATCTACAGGAGACACCAGGCAGGGTGGTTGTATTAGGGGGCGGACCGATTGGCACAGAGCTGACTCAGGCATTGGGCCGGTTAGGTAGTCAGGTCACTCAGGTTGAGTTGCTCCCGAATATTCTGCCACGTGAAGATGAAGAGTTTTCTTCGATGGTACAGGCGCAGCTTGAGACCGAAGGGGTGAATGTCCTGACCGGGCACAGAGCAGAGGCAGTCGTGGATGAGGGTACAGGACATGCGCTGAAGGTTGTCGACGGAGAAGGTGCAGAAAAATTAATTCCCTTTGATCGACTTGTCGTTGCGGTGGGTCGAAAGGCAAACACTGCCGGTTTTGGGCTAGAGGAGCTCGGCGTGGTTCTAAATCCGAATGGAACGGTATCGGTGGACGAGTACCTGCGAACAAACTTTTCCAATATTTATGCGATCGGTGATGCCGCGGGTCCCTACCAGTTTACTCACACAGCGTCGCACATGGCGTGGTACGCCAGCGTGAACGCACTTTTCGGTGTGTTCAGAAAGTTCAAGGTAGACTACTCGGTGATTCCCTGGGCAACATTTTGCTCGCCGGAAGTCGCCAGAGTAGGGCTCAATGAGCAGGATGCACGCGCCCAGGAAATTCCTTACGAAGTTTCAACTTATGATGTCGCTGATCTGGATCGTGCGATTGTTGACGAGGAGGCACATGGACTGATTAAAGTGCTGACGGTGCCGGGTAAAGACAAAATACTCGGGGTCACCATCGCTGCTGAACATGCAGGGGAATTAATTGGGGAATTTACGCTCGCCATGAAACATGAAATTGGATTAAACAAGATTCTCGGTACGATACATATTTACCCGACCTTCATGGAGATGAACAAATTTGCAGCGAGTGAATGGCGCAAGCGCCATAAGCCGGAGTGGGCGCTGGTGATCGCTGAAAAGTTCCATCGTTGGCGCAGGGGTACTCCTTCGAAAGGGGTAGCTCGAGAAACCTAGTGCTGC
>JABGVY010000534.1 GCA_018645845.1 Gammaproteobacteria bacterium
GGCTTTGTCGCAATAGGGTTTGTGACTGTGCTCGCATCTTTGATCGTCATCAAACGTATCGACAATGATGTCAATGCCGCGCACCGCGTTTATGAGCAGGCTTTATACCACTTGCAGGAAATCCAGAGCGTTTCGGACCAAGCTGCGCAGAGGCTATTTGGCTACTTGCTAAGCGGTTTTGAAGAAGAACTGACGTTACATCGTGAATTACTAGAAGCACTACCCGCGAAATTTGACACCTTTGCCTCCGCGGCTATGTTGGCTACCCCCGGGGAGGAAAGTCCGAAGGAAAGTTTTTTAATCATTAAACAAAACTGGCAAGATTTCGCGAGGAAGGCAGAAATCGTAATCGTCGACTTCCAGACGAACGGCATAGTCTCTCAAGCAAAGTTGTTAGCCGCTGAAGAATCACTCCACCAATACCAGGGGCTAGTCGAGCAGTTGCTCGAATACGAGCGTACCAGGTCCCAGGTTGCAGGACTGCAGTTCAGCCAAATCGTTGACGATTCTCAAGTAATCTTGCTGACATCAGCCCTTATGGGCTTAGCTGCGCTCGTTTTGATCGCCACACTCATGACAAGGCATGTCAAAACCTTATTAGAAAGTCAGGAGAGAGCGAGTGAGATACAGAAAAACGCACGGGAAGGGGAGGACCGGCTGGCCGCAGAGTTGATACAGTTTATCGACACGGCGAACGCACCCATTTTCGGGATAGATACCAAAGGGCAAGTTAACGAATGGAACCAGAAAGCCGCCGTCCTGACCCAGTTCTCCAACGAAGAGGTAATGGGCCGCGGCCTCGTTGCGGAATTCATCACTGACGAGTTCAAAGACTCTGTCGGTCAAGTCCTTGCACAGGCCCTCCAGGGCACAGAGACCGCTAATTTTGAGTTCCCCCTTTATACCAAAGAAGGCAAGCGCCTTGAGGTGCTGCTAAATGCCACCACTCGAAGGGATATCGACGATAACATTATCGGTGTGATCGGCGTCGGCCAGGACATCACTGAGCAGAAAAACGCACGGGTAGCCGAGGACCGGCTGGCCGCAGAGTTGACCCAGTTCATTAATACCGCGAACGCACCAATTTTTGGCATTGATGCCCAAGGCCGGATAAACGAATGGAATCAGACAGCTGCCAAAATCACCGGGCACAAAACAGAAGAGGTGCTAGGGAAAAATCTGGTGCAGCAGTTTATTACTCAAGATTACAGGAGGCCGGTTAAGGCAGTACTTGAATCCGCACTCCTGGGTATTGAGACCTCGAGCTATGAATTCCCACTGTACACGAACCTCGGTGTTCGGATTGATGTGTTGCTCAATGCAACAACCCGCCGTAATGCAGACGGTGAAATTGTCGGCGTCATCGGAGTGGGCCAGGATATCTCCGAGGTAAAAAAAGCTCAGGCTGCACTCCAGCAAGCGCAAAAAATGGAAGTTGTCGGCCAACTAACCGGTGGTCTTGCTCATGATTTTAATAACTTGCTTACAGTGATTAGTGGCAACCTGAATTTTCTTATTGATGAATTGGACGTTGTGTCGACCGACGTGGCTGAAATCATTGATGATGCGCAATCAGCAGCAAAAGATGGCGCCGAATTAACGCACCGATTATTGGCTTTCGCACGCCAACAAGTACTTGAACCTCAAGAAACGCTCGTTAACGATTTGATTCTAGATACTAGCCGATTAATGGGCCGAACTTTGGGTGAGGATATAAGGATTTCGACAGCGTTAGCCAGCGAAAACCCAGTAGTAATGGTAGACCAAGGCCAGCTTGAAAGTGCATTAATGAATCTGTGCATAAATTCTCGAGATGCAATGCAATCCGGAGGCTCTCTGGCAATTACTTCAGAAATCACATCGATTGATCAAAGTCAGGTAGGAGAATTTGAAGATTTGGCGCCCGGCAAGTACGTGGTTATTAGCGTGGAAGATGGCGGGACTGGCATGAGCGAAAAACAGATTGAGCAAGTCTTTGAACCATTTTATACAACAAAAGAGCCAGGCAAGGGGTCCGGACTAGGTTTAAGCATGGTGCATGGGTTTGTCACACAATCCAGAGGAACCGTTGTTATAGAAAGCGAGCAGGGAACAGGATCAAAAATAAAACTATATCTACCCGAAGTTACATTGAGTAAAACTACCCTACCTCCATCTATTGAAACAACTTTTAGTGACAGAGTAGCCAATGGCAGAGAGAAAATACTCGTCGTAGATGATGAACCACGGGTCAGAAAAACTGCAGTGCGCGTCTTGCGCAAACTGGGTTATGAAGTGATCGAAGCGGCCAGCGGAGACGAAGCCTTGGCTTCAATGGAAAAGAATAAAGATATTGATTTATTGTTTAGTGACATCATGATGCCTGGTGGTATGAACGGAAGAGAGTTAGCCGCGATCGTCACCAAAA
>JABGVY010000358.1 GCA_018645845.1 Gammaproteobacteria bacterium
AACCACCAGATTTGATCAAAGAATATAGCCAGCTCTGATTTGGGCGGAATGTGTATCTGGCGGAATAACCATAAATGTGGCTAATTCTTCCTATACCCCGTCGCGACTGAAGAACGTCACTTCAAATCGAGTGGTTCGTTTTGATGTTGGCCAGAACTGCAGGTAAGGAAACTCATAGGCACCGATTGGTGTCACGATATTTGGGAACATGTTGTAGGAAAGAGAGCCGCTTCTTACGATCTCGTGTTGCTCTCCTTCCTCAAGAGGAGACTGCGCTGGTATCGAAGTGAATTTTGTCGCTCCCGTTTTTGCTGCAACAAACATCCGCGAACTGCCTTGCGGGAACAACGCCATACTGGCACTTCGATGATCAATAGCCGCATCTACTGTATCGGGATGAATATGCTTGAGGTGATACACCTCTTGAAAGGCATCCATCGTGATCTTCCAGTTACATTCCAGATCAAAGTGATAGCGTGTGACGAAACGTAGATTGTCAGCAGGCGGTGGTTATTTGCAATCTTGTGTTCGGCGCGATGCACTATTTTACGCTGCGCTGGCGCCTTCAATGGTGCGTAATGGCTTTCCTTGGTGGTATGGGGTTCAGTTATAGTTTTGCACAACATAATGATTTGTTTGTGATCATCGGCATACATTGGGTCGCGACCTTTTTCAACACACCGGCGGCGCCCGCCGGTAGGTCAGACGAATGAGCAGCAGGACAGACATCCAGCGAGAAGCGGCGGTTTCGATTTTTATGCGTTTCAATTTCGCGTGTGCCTGATTTGTCGCTACGTATTACAAACTAGGAAAGATCAGGTATTCCCACCGTAAATGCAGGTTTCTCCGTAGCGTTTTTCACTCTGATCTCCCCATTCGCGCCGTTGTGAAGCAGATCGACAATTTCCGCTGCCATGACTTCCGTTGGCATTACGTTAAACTCCGGTGCCTTATATTCGTCTGGCACAATCTGTGTGTCAGTGACGCCAGGGCAAATGACATTGATTCGCACGGTGGAGCCTTCGTTAGCCGCTGAAACCGCACGACCAAAACCGATGACGGCGTATTTGGTAGCGGTATACATCGGATCAACGGGGACAACACTTAATCCTGCTGTCGATGCAGTCATTGTGATGGCGCCACCTTTCTCACGCATGAGCGGCAGGGCAGTTTTCATACCGTGAAAAACACCGTTTAAATTGATACCAACAATTTTGTGGTACTGAGCTTCGGTCAGATCTTCAATCGGGATGTAAGGCGTATTTGTCGGTACTGTCATGATGCCTGCATTCAAGTGGACATAGTCCGGAGCACCCAGTTCATCACAACAGGTTTTGAAGGCCGCTTCGACGGAGGTCAAGCTGGAGACATCGCAGGTGATGAACTTTCCACCAATTTCGGTAGCCAGTGCATCGCCAACTTCTGCGTTGATATCGCAAATGGCGACGGTTGAACCTTTTTCAGCAAGCAATCGGCAGACTGCTGCGCCGATACCGGTAGATCCGCCGGTGACTAATGCAATTGTCATTGTGTTCTCCTCAGAAAGTGTTCCAGTGCAAGACGTCCTCAACAGGTTTACGTCTTACAGGCATAAACCGTCGCTCAGGATAACCGACTGCGACAAAAAGACAGAGGTGTACATCGTCAGGAATGTTGCACAGTTTCCTGATGATGGGCTCCGCTGAACGGTGAAAAGTGGTGAAGCAGGTACCGATGTTCATTGATCGCGCTGCAACGATCAGGTTCTGGCCTGCGGGGTAGATGGTTGAGTGCATAAACACATCTTCAGGTGCATGTGGAGGGTAGATCTTTCGTGAGGCACCCAGTATCCATGCAGGTACGCTGCCAAAGTTATTGGCCAGATGTTCTGCACCGAGATACATTCGTTCGCCAACGCCATCCATGCCTTCTGGTTTGTTAGCAAAAGCGGGTGCCATACCTTCAAGTACTACCTCGCCGATCTGTTCTTTAAGCTGCTGATCGTCGATAACCAGAAACTCCCAGCCCTGGCTGTTACCAGGATTGGATGCCCGGGTCGCAGCATATATCAGCTTTTCAAGGTCTGTGCGCGCAACAGGCTTGTCGGTGAAGTACCGCATGGCCGTGCAGGTTTCCATGGCTTCAAGAACGTCCACTCTGTGTACCTCTGACAACAATAGTGCCAGAGAATACTCCCTCTGGAAATTAAGTCAACAGTCGTTGACTTATGTAATGAAGTGGGTGATTCTTATCGAATGAGTGAAGTATTGGCAAAACCGACCAGAAAACGAGATCCGGTTGCGACACGCGCGAAGTTGCTGGAGTCAGCACGTATTGCGTTTACCGAAAAGGGCTATGAGGGAGCTGGCTTACGTGAGATCTGCCGTAACGCGGGTGTGGATCAGGCCCTCGTAAAACGCTACTTCGGATCAAAAGAAGCCTTGTTTCGGGAGACTTTTGACACAGGTACCTGGATAAGCGACATGCAGGCTGTGCCAAGAGAAGAACTAGGCGAAGCCATTGCCGACTTCTGGATAAACCGTGTCACCCCGAATCATGGTTTTGACGCGACGATGGCACTACTTCGATCAGTAGGGAGCCAGCAGGTGAATGCCCAGCTTCGGGATGTGGTTGAAAATCAGCACATCAACAGGCTGGCGGCCATACTGGGTGGTCGTAATGCTCACCAGCGTGCGGCGCTCATCATCTCTCAGATCATTGGCATTGATACGTCCCGGCGGATTCTGGGTGTTGACGCGATGAGTGATGTACACAGGAAGACAGTCAGAGGCTTGTGGTCTGTACAGATCCAGGCACTCGTAGATACAGAATAAAACCAATCAGTGATTTAAGGAGTGGACAATTGAGTGAACCGAAAACACATCCAGTCGATGGATGGGCAGAAGTCGATTTTAACGCAGAGCCTTTTCTAACAGACTTCAAAGGAGTCTACGAGAAGCTGCACAGCAGCGGCTGTCCTTTTGCACATTCATCTGTTGGTGATCACTATGCCGTGGGTAAGCACCAGGACATCATGGATATTCTGAAACAGTATGATGTCTGGAAGAGCAAATTCGGGCCTGCGTTGGGCTACCTCGAAACGCCGGGTGTGCTCGTCAGCGTTGACCCACCGGAGCACACATTCGAAGTTCGCATCGTGGCTGATTGTTTCTCCAAGGAGGTGTTTGAATCCCTGCGTGAAGACATGGTGCAATTTGTTAATGAACAGATTGACTCGTTCTATGCAGACGGCGAGGTCGATTTGCACGAGGCCATTTCCGTCACTTTCCCGCTCTTTGTTATCCACAAACTTCTCGGTTTCCCGCTGCAGGATGAGGACGGCACCAGCCGTATACCCTGGATCAGAGATGGCCTCATCACGAGTGTCGGTATGATGCTGGCACCCCAGAATCGTGAAGCATCAGTGGCCAGTCTGGACCCGAGTGACCCGGGTGTTGTGGGCATCATGCGTACCCAGCAGATGTACATTGATCATCTTGCGGATTGTAAAGAAAAGCTTGCCTCCGGCGAATGGCAAAATGATACCAACATAGTCTGCCGCTTCCTGACAACGACTGGCCCCGATGGAGCGATGCTGACCGATGAAAAAATTATCGGTTTTATGGGTTTTCTGGAAACGGCAGGTAGCGCGACTACAACCATTATGTTGTCGAATATTATTTATCGCCTGCTGACGGAAGAAGGCGCTTACGAGCGCGTTCGCAATGAGACACATCTGTTTCCTATTACGATTGAAGAAACGCTCCGGCTTGATGCACCGGTTCAGGGGTTGTTTCGAACCAATGATACCGAGGTCGAATTAGGCGGTTGTCCGATTCAAGCAGATACGAAAGTTATGTTGTTATGGGCCAGCGGTAACCTTGACCCTGATGTATTTGAAGATCCAATGAAGTTCGATCTCGATCGAAACATCTCAAAAGTAAAACGCCATTTGTCTTTTGGTTATGGCACACACTTTTGTCGTGGTGCGCCGCTTGCACGAATGGAGGGAGAGATCTTTCTAAACGCGATCTTACCGAGGCTGAAAAACCTCCGACTCAATGGTGAAGTGGAAATGGAGAAACGGATTCCTGTTCTGCAGGGCATTCGCAAATTGCCTATCGCCTGGGACGTTGAATAATCGGAGCAGCAGCATGTATGACAATGTTCTAAGCCCAATTTCCATCGGTGGTGTTGAAGTGCCTAACCGCGTAGTCAGGACCGCGCATGCAACAGGCTACAATGCAGGCGAAATGAGTGACCGCTGCATTCACTACCATCTGGCGCGCGCCAAAGGCGAGGTAGGGTTGACCATTCTCGAGATTATGGGCGTGCACCCCAGTAGTCCCGGATCTTTCCTTGGTTTTATGCCTTCGATTGTTGAGGGGCACAAACGTTTGATGGACGCACTATCACCTTACGAGATGAAGGTGTTTCAGCAACTTTGGCATGCAGGCCACGGTACAAACCCGATGGATGGTAGCGCACCCTGGGCGCCCTCAGATGTGCCCGGTCTTCTGAGCGAGGATGTGCCGCGAGCCATGAGCAAACTGCAGATTGACGAAATCGTCGAGGCGTTTGCCCAGTCCGCTAGGCACTGTAAACAGGCTGGCTTACATGGAGTGGAAGTGCATGCGGCCCATGGATATCTGGTGCAACAGTTTCTTTCTGCTAACTCCAATGTAAGAGAAGATGACTACGGCGGCTCGCTGGAAAATCGTATGCGATTCCTGATGGAAGTCATGCGCGCGGTTTACGCTGAAGCGGAAGATGGATTTGCGGTGGGCCTTCGGTTGTCCGATGACCTGGTTAACTTTGGTGTCGGCGTTGAAGAAAATAGCGCCGTCGTCGATGCCTTGATGGCCGAGGGCATTACAGACTTTGTGAATATGTCACTCGGTAACTACCAGAGTTTCCCCAAATTTATTGGCGGTATGCACGAACCTGTGGGTTACGAACTGGATACAGCGGTACCCGTTGGTCAACATTCAAAGGTGCCCGTCATTGTTACCGGTCGCTATCGAACCCTTGAAGAAGTCGAGCAGGTCATCCGCCGGGGTGATGCCGACATGGTGGGTATGAATCGAGCGACAATTGCTGACCCTGATCTGGTCGTCAAAACCATTGAAGGTCGAGAAGATGAAATACGACCCTGCATTGCTTGCAACCAGGGTTGCCTCGGTCAGCTAATGGACAGAATTGGTGTGGGATGTGCGGTTAACGCCGCAGCAGGTTTTGAAGAGCAGCTGGGTGATGACAAGTTGGACAAAGTTGAATCGCCAAAGAAGATACTCGTTATTGGCGGCGGCCCATCAGGCATGGAAGCTGCAAGAGTCGCTGCTCTTCGGGGGCACCATGTCACCCTCGCGGAAGCCATGGCAGACCTCGGCGGCACCTTGGTTTACGCAGCCATGGCGCCCACCCGGCAACAGTTCAATGATTTTGTGCATTGGGCTGAAACGGCGGTCTATGCTGCGGGAGTTAACGTTCGCTTGTCAACGTACGTAACTGAAGAAGATCTTGCTGAGATGGCCCCGGATCACATCGTGCTGGCGACGGGGGCAGAGCCTCGTGTCGATGGCGTGCAACTGTCTCACCCAGGTGAACCATTTGAGGGTGAAGGACTTCGTCATGTGATCTCAACTAATGAACTGTTCGCTGACCCAAAAATCGAGGCAACCAATGCACTTGTGGTTGACGAAACGGGACACTACGAAGCACTAGCAGCAGCTGAGTTTCTGATATCTAAAGGTGCCAGCGTCACGTTCGTCACGCGACATTATTCGGTCGCGCCCAGAATGGAAGGACCGCACATGATCGAACCCTTCCTGGAGCGGATGGCCGATAAGCCGTTTACCTTTCACGAGAGAGCCCGAGTCTTGAAAGTGGATGGTCAATCCGCGGTAATTAAAAGTATCCATGATGGACCGGAAACTTCAGTCAACGCTGATCTTGTTGTGCATGTGTCGCTGAACAGACCAAGAGATGAGCTTGTGCCAACCATTGAGGAATCCGGTATCCCGTATTCCTTTGTTGGCGATGCCATGTCGCCGAGATTCCTTGTTGCCGCGATTGCCTCGGGTAACTCGATAGGGCGGACTATCTAGATTTTATGACTGTCACCAAATCCTATTGCAGAATTTGCCAGGGGTTTTGCGGAACCAAGGTAACCGTTGAAGACGATCAGGTTGTACGAGTTATTGGCGACCGTGATGATCCCTTGAGTCGTGGTTATGCCTGCTTCAAGGGGCTGCAAGCGCCGGAACAGCACAACAGTGAGAAGCGGCTTACGCGGTCATTGAAGCGTGTTGATGGTGAGTGGGTTGCTGATTCGACCGCAGATATTCTTTCGCAGGCCGGCGAACGATTAGGTGAAATTATTCAAAAGTATGGGCCTGGTAGCGTTGCGACGTATACCGGTACCCAGTGCTACTTCAATACACTGAACCCTCTCGCGATTGGCACCTTTGCGGCAACGATTGGAACGCCGCGTTCCTTCTACACAATGACGATCGATCAGTCCGCCAAATGGATTGCAGAGTCTCGCATGGGCGGCTGGCTGGGCGGGCAGCAAGTTTTTGAAAACGCTGATTGTTGGCTGTTCTTTGGATCTAACCCGCTGGTGTCAATGGTGGCGGGAGCGGGTGCTTCTCAATTCGCCTTCATCGATCCTGTAAAAACCATGAAAGCGCAAAAGCGGCGCGGCATGAAAATTATTGTGGTTGATCCGCGGCGAACCGAGACAGCGAAGTTCGCAGATATTCATCTTCAACCTAAGCCTGGATTTGATGCTGAAATCGCAGCGGCAATGCTGAATCTGATTCTGCAGAATAACTGGCATGATCAGGTTTTTTGTGACGAGTATGTCTCTGGACTTGACGATTTGACTGAGTTGGTTGAGCCCTTCGACGTTGAGCAAGTCGCTATGCTGGCAGGGCTTCGGTCTGAGGATATTGTCGCGGCGGCAGAAACGTTTGCCAGGACCTCAAGCTCAGGCATGGCGGGTAGTGGCACTGGTCCCAATATGGCCAAGCACTCCAATATTGCGGAGCACCTGATTCAGGCGCTCAATGTTGTTTGTGGACGATTTCCCCGAGCTGAAGAGGTGTTACCCAACGGTGGTGTTTTACGTGAACTTCAATCGCCATCGGCGACGGTTAAACCACCGTTTCGAGAATGGCTCGACGGACCGAAAACAGAGAAACACGGTCTTGGCATGATCCGGGGTGGCATGATGTCTGCGGAGATTGTTAATGAAATTCTGGAAGCGCCTGAAAATCCGATCAAAGCAATGATCTGTGTCGGTGGAAACCTGGCTGCGGCATTGCCTGATCAAACTAAAGCGAGAGTGGCACTTGAGCGGCTGGAGCTACTTGTTTGTATTGATCCGCGTGAAACGGCGACAACAGAATATGCCGATTATGTGATTGCACCCAAGCTGCAGTACGAGAGAGCCGATGCAACTATTACGCTTGAGGGCATGTTCCAAAAACCCTATGGGCATGTGACGAAGCCAGTTGTGGCCCCGCCAGCTGATGCCGATGTTGTTGATGACTGGTTTGCGCTTGCGTGCTTGGCGTTTCATGCGTCCCAACCTATGAGCATAGCAGGTCATCAAATCACGCCGGATTCAGAAACAACAACGGAAGACCTGCTGTCCTCAATTTCGTCTGGATCTCAAGCTGGTTTCGATAACGTCTTCGAGAAAGCGGGGGGAGGTTTGTTTCCTGAAATGGCGGTGCAGATTTCTATTCGTGAAACGTCTGATCGGTTTTTGCTTGTGGCAGAGGATGTCGGGCTCGAAATATCGGATCTTGCGGTTAAGTTGCTTGAAGAAAATCAGGAACCTAAATACCAGTTAATAGTACGAAGACATCGTGAACTAATGAACTCTTTGGGTGCAGATTTTGATTCAGTCAAAAATCGGTTCGGTGCGAACCCGGCTTATATGGGCCCTGAAGACATGACACAGCTAGGGCTCAAAGATGGCCAGGCGATACAAATAGTGAAAGGTAACCTTGTGCTGGACGCAGTAGCAAAGACCGATCGTGACCTCAGACCTGGCGTCGTTTCTATGAGCCATTGCTGGTCCGGCAGTCCGGATCACCCGTTCCAGGCGACGAATCTACTTGTTGACGCCGATAGTGATGTTCAGGAAATCAACCGTATGCCGGTTATGACAGGTATTGCAGTTGAGATCAGGGTGTTTGATTAGTTTATTGATTGGTAGAGTCCTCGATGACAGTACGGCAAGATGCTGCGATGACCTTCTGCACCATGGGGAAAGTTGATTTTATTGACGGCGGACATGCTAATCCGCGTTGGACCATAACGAATACGGGGGCGATGAATCTCATCAATGAACGTCAAAAGACGCGTTTTAGCCGCTGCGCCCACGTCATCGCATAGGCTTTGTCCATGACGGATTGTGAATTCTCTTTCGATTCATCTTCTGGCTTGCCAGGAACAACATACACTCTCAACCTACTCCGTGGGGAGAAGACACCATGGAATCTCGTGAGGTTAACTCTCGGCTTTGGAACTAGCGCCGCCAGACGCCCC
>JABGVY010000174.1 GCA_018645845.1 Gammaproteobacteria bacterium
AATTGTCGGTATCCATGAATATCCAACCCGTGATGTGGAAGGTGAAGTCAGTCCCCTGCAGATTAAGGCAGAGTCTGCCGCACGGGCGTTAGAGGATGCTGGCCTTAACTGGTCCGACGTAGACGCAATCTACGATGCGGGTGATGGCGGCGGCATGAGTGGCTTAAACATTGCCGAGTATTTCGGATTAAACCCCACTGTTATCGATACTACAGGCGTGGGTGGCAGTTCCTACGAGTATCACGCGGCACACGCCAAAAGAGATATCGCCGCCGGCAAAGCGAAGGTTGCGCTGTTGACTTACGGTTCTACCGCACACAGCAACGCTTTTGCAATTGGCGTGGGGGCAAGAGGGGGGGCTTCTATGCACCCGGCCGAGAATATGGATAACTTTGCTGGCCAGACCCTGGTGTCCAACTATGCCATGGTGGCGAAAAGGCACATGTATCAATACGGCACAACCAGCGAGCAGTTGGCAGAGATCTCTATTGCGACACGTCTGCATGCCATGCGTAACCCGGAAGCAGTGCAGGCGATGGAAGACCTTGAATTTCTCGATATTCGTGAAACTACCATCGACGATGTTGTGAACTCTAGAATGATTGCTGACCCCTTACATCTACTGGAATGTTGCATGATTTCCGATGGCGGCGGAGCGGTGGTGATCGCCTCTCCCGAAGTCGCCAGGGACTGTAAGAAGCCACCGGTCTGGATTATTGGTACCGGTGAAGCGACTAAATATCCAGAAAACGGTGGTGATATCACCACCAGCGCAGCCGCTCAATCAGCGCCGATCGCCTTTGGCGAGGCGGGGCTCACTGCGGCCGAGATGGATATCGCTATGATTTACGATTCATTCAGCATTACCGTTGTGACCATGCTTGAGGATCTTGGTTTTTGTAAAAAAGGCGAGGGCGGTGACTGGGTGACAGGTGGGCGGCTGCGCTTTGACAGGCCTTCCGACGGTCCTGCGCTGAATACCGATGGCGGTGGTCTTTCCTCCAATCATCCGGGCATGCGCGGGATATTTCTTTTGATAGAGGCGACCAGACAGCTAAGGGGTGAATCAACTTCGCAAGTCGAGGGGGCCAGGTTGGCAGTGGCGCACGGTAATGGTGGCATGCTGGGAAGTCGGCATAGCGCCGGCACAATTATATTAGGGGGAGATTAGATCATGTCAGAAAAGAAAAAGGATCCGACCCGGCCGCTGCCTAATACCAAGGAACTTGATACCCAGGCGTTCTGGGCGGCAACCAAAAATAAGGAATTCAAATACCAGCAGTGTGACAGCTGCGACAAAGTCGTGTTCTATCCCCGGCGCCATTGCACGGGTTGTACGTCCGGAAAACTTGAGTGGAAAACTGCTTCAGGTAAAGCAACTGTTTATACCTTCAGTGTCGTGCGGCAGAGCTATCATCCCTTTTTCCGGAACCTGGTTCCCTATGCAGTGGCCTGGATTGATCTGGAAGAAGGTCCCAGGATTTTGAGCAATGTCATCGGCGTGGATGACCCACTAAATGATGTGTCGATTGGCCAGAAAGTGCAGCTGGAGTGGGAAGAACACGAAGATCTTTGTATTCCATTGTTCAGACCGGTTTGACGGTGGTATTTTTTTTACCGGGGTAACTTTACCGTTGCGGTACCAAACACGCGTGTCTCGCCTTTTTCGTTGGCAACCGTCAGGTCGATTTCAACCTTTGCGTTGTCCTCGTCGATATCGGTTACCACACCCGTAATGGTATGGGCTTCATCGGCAATAACCGGCGCACGAAATACAGTATCAACAGATTGTACCTCTGCTACCGGCGCCCAGTTATGAATCATTGCCACCAGGTAACCCTGGCTCAGAACGCCCGGTGCCATGGCGCCGGCGAGGCCTTCCTTTTTTGCAGCCTCGTGATCGGTAAATCGGGGCGCGTTCCAGCCGATCAGCTTCGCGAATTGGGTCGTAGTGGCCAGAGACGTATCAGGTATGAAAGTTGGCAGGTCGACACCAAATTCGACTTCATCGAGTTTTTTGATCGCCATCAGTTTCGCTCCCTCATGACCATCCTGCTATCCGAGTTAACAAGGTGGTTTCCTGCTGAGTCGTAGAACTCAATTCGAGTGACGACAAAAATCATGCGACCTGAACGGCCTGTCTTGGTGTATATATCGTGTAAGTGGGTCTTGCCTGTCACGGTCGATCCGGGGCGAACGGGCTGCAGGCATTCGACCCCTTTGCCCGCGTCCATACCAATGCCGAATCGCGGAAAGCCTTTCGGTAGCATGCGACTACCACTCAGGCAGGCGATGAAGGCTGGCGGGGCCTGGAATTCTTCATGGTCAGCGTCCAGAAAGCGGTCGGCCGTTTCACCGCAAAGCTTTGCGTACTGAATCGTTGTTTCCGGGTCGATCGTAAATTGCTTCTCATCAAAATTGAGATTGAGGTACTTTTCTCGAATCTCCTCGATATCAGCGTCCAAAAGTAATCCTCAAAAAATTCAAAGCTTTGTAAAAAAGTCTGGTCTAGTGTTTAAAGTTGATGGCCTTGAATTCGCCGGCCTGCAATGCAGATATCAGATCAGCCATCTCGTGAATGTCGTTTGTAAATGCCGTGGCGCAGCGGCCGATGTGGCTGACGATATGCGAGTCGCTGCCGCCGATACCCTGGTAGCCCAGATTTTCGGCATTATCGATTGCGATCTGGTCTTCATTGTCGCGGCTGCCACCATTAAATATCTCAACGATCTTTACACCGTTTGGAACGCCAAGTTCTTCCGTGTGGGCGAACATACCGACTCTTGGTCGGCCCGGATGACAAGGCACCGCAACGGCGCCATGGGCTTCACAGGTTTCTATGACGTTCTCGAGGGACAGGTTAATGCTGCTGAAGTCGAATGCCTGGGTTAACGATTCGGTCACGCCAAATACCAGCACGTGGCCGTACTCGGTTTCGACTTCACTGCCTTTGAGTATCACCAGGCCGTGTTTTTCTGCCAGGCTGGAGTAATCAGATTCAAAATCGTGCTGCCGGTGCTCGGTGAGCACAAAACCATCAATGGGCATTTCCTTCGATCGAATCCACTGGCAGTAGTTTTCTACCTTGGCACGACCGTCGTCAGACTTAATCGAATGAGTGTGTAGGTCTAGTATCAATTGGGTTCCTCAATGCAGGGGCGTAAAATTGCCATAGGGTCTGTAGTTGTGCAAGGTAATTGAGCTGAAATATAAAGGTGTATTTACTAATCAACTGCGGGCAAACGGGCGAAAGCGTCGTCACAAAACAAATCACTTGGGATGCTGGTGGGGCTCGAGTTCAGCATGCGGTTCTACGCCGTGTTCAGTCAATTGAAAGATACTGGTGTGGATATGGTCCTCGTTGATCTCCATCACGCCAATAGTTCCCCGTCGTAATGACTGATTGCGAGGCAATGTTGGTGAACCCGGGTTTATGTACAGGCGGCCATTGATGCTTCTGACGTCTTCAAGGTGGGTATGCCCGTAGACAAGAACATCGGGGTCCACGTCAGGGAAATGCTTATCCAGGTGGCGCTCCAGGCGGTCCGGTGATTTTCGAATCGGCGATGGGAAGTGATGGATCAAGCCGATAGAGATGCTACCAAGTTCGATAAACCAGGTGTCGCGTAGTCGGTGATCAACGATATCGAGATCACCATTCCCTCTTGAAACATAGGTCGGGGCAATGTTGGACAAATGCTCAACAATTTCCAATGTATGCAGGTCGCCAGCGTGCAGAATGGCGTCGACACCTTCAAAGGCGCGAGAAGCCTGCGGCCACAGCTCAGCGAGGGTTCCTGGCATGTGAGTATCAGCGATTAGGCCGATTTTCATCTCGGTGCGTCCATCATTAAAACAGCGCTGCATTGTACCTGTTTGCCAGCGATTTAGCGTCGGGTTAGTCTGGTCGGGTAGCAAGCTATCGAGAGAACAGTGGGTATGAAGAAAGTTGATCGTCGTTCGTTTTTGAGGCTGGGAGCCGTGACAGGTCTTGCAGCGGGTATTCCGGTTAATGCGGCGGCTGATGGGTCTTCCTCTGCGTCATTTCAGGGCTCATCTCAGGGAGTAAAGAATTATGTGAGGCTGGGAAGAACAGAGCTAAAAGTGTCTGATATTTCTTTCGGGTCCTTCCCTCTACGTCACGGGGAAGAACATGTCGTCCATTATGCGATGGATCAGGGCATTAACTATTTCGATACAGCGGAAAGTTATGGTCGTGGGACTTCAGAGACGGTCATGGGGCGTGCTTTAAAGGGCAAACGTGACCAGGTCTATGTCGCGACTAAAATTGGCGCCGGTAGCAGGGACAGTGCTGCATCCATGATGCAGCGTCTGGATGAAAGCCTGTCGCGGTTACAGACGGATTATGTGGATGTTTTTTTCAATCATGCCGTGAATGATGTTTCGCGACTGAAAAATGAACAGTGGCTAGAATTTGCCGACAAAGCGCGATCCCAGGGCAAGGTTCGGTTCCTCGGGATGTCAGGCCACGGTGGTTACCTGACGGAGTGTGTGGACTACGCCGTGCAGCAGGACATGTTTGATGTGCTGTTGCTGGCGACTAACTTCGGCGAGGATCCGGCGTTCTTTGAAAGGTTTACCCGCGCGTTTGATTTTGTGGCGAACCAACAGGGGCTTCGTGCCTCGATGGCTAAAGCGAAGCAGAAG
>JABGVY010000092.1 GCA_018645845.1 Gammaproteobacteria bacterium
AGCGAAAAACCTCTTTGAAGGTGTTCAACTCTACCGGGATGGTATGTATCGGCTGTGTCAGGCCAAAATGAATGGTGTCATTAGCGACAATGATTTTTCAGAAGGGATGAATAATCTTCTAAATCAATCCGTAAAATTAATTACAGCTGAGCGGCCTTACCTATCAAAAAGTTAAGCGTTCGAGTGTCTGGGCTAACGCTTTAATAACGACACCTGTGCCTACGCCTGGGCGTGCGCCTGTTACTGCGCCGGCTTCCTGAGAGAATCATTCTTTACTTAATAGACGAGTCAGCCGCAGTTTATGAGACGCTGTTCTCACGCGCCATAACATCGGCAATATGACAAGCCAGGGTGGTAAACGGACTCTTGCCCCTCTAGGAGTTTCTTCTTAGGGGTTGGATAATGCGTGGCTACGAGCAAAAGCAGCCAGGTTCAACAGGAACTAAACTGGAAAAACAATAGATACGATTTTAAGTGAATGTGCATGTGGGGTGTTTAAAGGTCTTTTATTTTGTCTACCGCCCCTTGACGGTTTCGCAAGAGACGAGGGATGACAAAGTCTGTAGAGCTTTTGGAGGCTTTAGTTGGCGGCGAGGGTGAAGTTCATCGCCGCATTTAGTCCCGTGCTGCTATTCCACTGAACTTCGCCCGATTTCCATTTGCCGGGAAAAAGTGCTGCCCACAGCCGTATGAGAATGGTCGGTGCGCTTGATGTTCGCAACGTCTGCAATTCTGCGACCCGCTCGGATGCCGGTGCAGTGCCCGCCCATGAACTTTTTAAGACCTTTTTCGACCAGCCAGTTCGCCGTTTGATCAACAGCGCTATCACTGGCCTGCCACAAATGAAAACCGCCCATCGCTGCAAAAATGGGTTTGTCTTCTACGTCTTGCAGGACCTCTGTGGTATTCATGATGCCAGAGTGTCCACAGCCGGACATCATTACCCAGCCTTGCTCGGTCATCATTCCCATGGATTGATCGTCCATGATAATGTCCGGCGTCAGCACGCTGCCTTCGCCTGTCTTAATAAACAGCCCTGCGGGACCGATATATTTCTCATGGTGCCTTGCTACCGGTCCGGTGATAAAAAGATCGGGTGCAATTTCAAGCGGCGCGTCGACAACGGTGAACTTAATCCCCATTGCTTGTGCTGCTTTTTTGAATGCCGCGGCATCCCCATACGAACCAGGACCGGTTTTGCCATCGCTGAGCTGAGCGCCACTTTGGTCATAACGTTGAGCAAAAAAACCCTTAGCCACATAAACCTTCGTAAAGGCATTGGTGTTTTCCGTGCGATATTCTCGGCGCAGTCGCAGCAGACCGCCGGTATGGTCTGAATGAAAGTGGCTGAGGACTACTTTCTCTACTTTAGCCAGATTTTTGTTCAGCAGTTTAGCGTTGTGTAGCATGGTTTCTTCGTCAAAGCCGGTGTCGAATAAAACAGACTCGTTGTCGCTCTCGTAAAGTGCTCCGAAACTCCATTCACCACGTCCACCGTAGTTCGCGATATTTGTAGCAAGAATTGTGATCTCGTATTTGGAAGGTTCGCTTTGAGCTTGAATGCTCAGCAAACTGAATACCATGGCAACAATGAGTTTTTGCATAATGTTTCGTCGATAAAATTCACACGATAGGAAGTATAAACCACAATTTCTGGGGAACAGTCTGCATGGCAATTGCTGAAATTCATTTAAACGATTTATGTCGAACGATCATGGGTAATATAGATTCGCAATAATATTGTCCCTTCGGGGTTTTCTTTTCAGGCTAGTAAAGGGGCTCTACGCCTGGTCCGGTTCAACTTTATCGCCGATGGTTATTTCAGCCCCCTCAATAACCCTCGCTCGTAAACCCGCACCGCGTGTTAGTGCTTTGACCACGTCTGCAGCGGTTCTCTGATCATTCTCGAGTTGCCCACCTAGGCCTGCGCAGGGTTCGCAAAGCTCAACGCCCTCTAGAATAGCATCGCCTATACGAAACCGTGCCGTCTCCCACTGGTTAAGATCAATACCCCGA
The DNA here is from genome assembly GCA_018645845.1 of Gammaproteobacteria bacterium. Classification (GTDB taxonomy): domain Bacteria; phylum Pseudomonadota; class Gammaproteobacteria; order Pseudomonadales; family Azotimanducaceae; genus UBA9659. The sequence goes on from JABGVY010000092.1 coordinate 2,017, forward strand.
GTCACAATATTCCGGCGCGTTTCCGCAGGCGTCAGTGACCAGCCAGTTGTCCTGTTTATCTGTTCAATCATATCAGCATCAACCAGGGTAACCTGGGCATCGATATCTTCACCATAATACCGGTCCCCGACGATCCCTTTCTCAGCATCAAGCCTGGCGTTGTCCTGTGTCGTCATCGTCGCTTCATATTTCGCAGCGACAAAAATATTAATTATCTTTCCAGCCATCGGCAGTTCCCTGAATCAGTGATTCGAATCGAAGAAAGTCTCCGGTTAATCGTATTCATTCTATTTGCCTGTAACGCCGATTGCTATTCATCCTGACGTAACCAGGCGGTCAGCTGTCCTTGACACAGCAGGTGGCTGGCAA
>JABGVY010000480.1 GCA_018645845.1 Gammaproteobacteria bacterium
AAGATCGCCTTCATCCTTGAGCTGGATAACAGCCTTTTCAACTTCGTCCCCTGTGCCGCTTTGGAACTGCGCGATACGGAGGTATCCGAACCCGTCTTCAAGATAGCGTTGCCTAACACTGGCAACCTTGATGACTTCCCTGATCAATGTCAGGGGTGTAGGAGTTGGGCTGTCGGTTTTGATCAGCGTAATTTCTATTTCGCTTCCAGGCTCGCCGCGCATGGCCTCGATAGCGTCAGAAAGGCTCATGCCTTTAACCGGGGTGTCATTAAGCTGGATGATCAGGTCACCACTTTCAATACCGGCTCTGGCTGCGGGCGTGTCGTCCATGGGTGAAATGACCTTGACGAAGCCATCTTCCATGCCAATCTCTATGCCGAGACCACCGTAGTTGCCTGAGGTAGATTCCTGAAGATCACTAAAGGAGTCTTTGTCCAGGTACGCTGAATGTGGATCCATTTGTGACAGCATGCCCTTGATTGCATTTTCGAGAAGTGTTTTGTCATCTATTTCTTCTACGTAGGCGCTGCTGATTCGATTGAACGCTTCGGCGAACACCCTCAGTTCATTCAACGGTAGCCTGGGTTCAAGAGTTACGGTATCGGTCGAGGCTTCTTCTGCTTCTGTTGTTTCAGCGTCTGTTGTTACAGCGTCTGTTGGTGCGGTGTCTGTCGGTGTGGCGTCGGTCGGTACAGTGTCTTCGACTGCCATTGCATTAGGCGTTAATCCGAACACGACTAATATGGTGAGTATAAATTTAATCATCTAACGTTCCTGCTATGCTGCGCTAGGCAGCTCGTTGTTCTCGTGTAACACACCAGTTTTGAGGATTGTTTGGCTTGCCGTCAATTCTGATTTCAAAATACAGCCCTGTTTTATCCTGGCCGCCGCTGTCACCAACCGCTGCGACTACCTCGCCCGCGGATACCCAGTCTCCGGTTTTCCGAAACAAAGCCTGATTATGACCATACAAACTCATATAACCTTCACCATGACTAATAATCATGAGCAAACCGAAACCACGTAACCAGTCTGAAAACACGACGCGCCCGTAGTGAACCGCGTGTACGGATTCACCCTCTGCTGCGTCGATGAAGATGCCATGCCAGCGGAGCTTACCTTGGTTTCTCTGATTCCCAAAGCGATGGCTTATTCTTCCTGCAACGGGGAGCAATAGCTTACCCTGCATTCCCGCAAATGGCTGCGCGCTGCGCGGCGCATCCAGTTTGCCCAGGTTTTCCTCCAACTTGCCCAAGAGTTGTTCAAGACTTCCCCTGTCCTGTTCCAGTTTCAACAGTGCTGATCCGGCCGTGCTGATTTGGCTAATCAGCGCTTTCAATGTCATTTGCTTCTCTTTCTGCACATTTGCGAGGGTTTTTTGTTGCTCGCCCAGAGCCCTTCTTTGGGATCCCAGCACGACGGTTTCTTCAGCCAGTTGCTGTGTCACGCGACTTAAATCCAACAGGGTCAGGTTGTAGGATTCGATCTGTCTTGACCTGGCCTGGTTAAAATAATCGTAATAAGTCAGCATTCTGGCGATTTCATTCGGATCTTCCTGGTTTAGAAGAACCTTGAGGTATTCCTGGCTACCAATTTTATAAGCGGCCCTGATCTGTTGTTCGATGTAATACTGTTGTTCGCTTTTTACGGTCAGAAGTTCTTTCTGTTTTGCCGTGAGCGAAGATACTTTGTCGTTGGTGTTATCCAACTCTTTCTCAATCGTATCGATCTCATTGATCAGCTTGTTAATTCCCTGCTCGTTTCGTTCGAGGGTCGCTTCGATTTCTGATTTCTGTCCCTGAGTGTTATCCAGGGTTTCCTTGTACTCTGAGATTTCCTTTTCGAGGGCCTTTAGTCGGGCTTCGATTTCCATCTGGCTCTCGGCCTGTTCTGCCTGCGCAGATATCACTGGAAGTAAGGCGAGAAAAACAATGATTAGGTTCTGCATCAATGATTCCTGTTATTGATTTTCGACCAGGGATCGTCCGGTCATTTCTACCGGTTGAGGTAGGGACATCAAATTGAGTAAGGTGGGCGATACGTCGCTGAGTACACCCCCTTCCTTTACAAATCGGATGTGCCGTGGGCCTATGTAAATAAGTGGCACAAGCTCGGAAGTATGAGCTGTATGGGGCTGGTCGGTCTGTTTATCTTTCAGTTGTTCTACATTGCCATGGTCGGCTGTGATCAGGCATTGCCCATTGGTGGCGTTGAGCGCCGCCGCGATGCGCCCCAGGCACAGGTCGATCGTCTCCACTGCTTTGATTGACGCTTCAAGATTACCCGTGTGTCCCACCATGTCGCCGTTGGCGTAATTGCAGACAATAAGGTCGTACTTTCCTCCGTTAATGGCGTCGATGATTGTGTCCGTGACTTCCTGGGCACTCATCTCTGGCTGGAGGTCATAGGTCGCGACGTCCGGTGAGGGTATCAGCTGCCGGTCTTCGCCAATAAATGGCTCCTCCCTGCCGCCGGAGAAGAAGAAAGTGACGTGAGCGTACTTCTCTGTCTCAGCCAGTCTCAACTGGTTCATTCCCAGAGACGCAATATATTCCCCCAGGCTGTTCTGGATAGAGGCAGGTGCGAACGCACATGGTGCTGGAATATTGGCGGCGTACCGGGTCAGGGTGGCGAAGCTGGTGATGGTGGGCACCCTGGAGCGTTCGAAGTTGTCGAATGCAACATCGGTGAAGGCGCGGGTCAGTTGGCGTGCTCGATCAGCCCTGAAATTCATGTAGATGACAGAATCACCATCCTGTATCTGAATTGGCTCATTCTGATACAAAATTGCCGAGGATTGGACGAATTCATCGGACTCATCTCGCTCATAGGCCGCCTGGAGTGCTTCCGCTGGATCCTTAAAACGGTACATTGCTGCGCCGTTGACGATCAACTCATAAGCGGGTTGCACGCGATCCCAGCGATTGTCCCGATCCATGGCGAAATATCGACCGACGATTGATGCTATGCCGCCTTCGCCTCCGGCTTCTATATGTGCCTGCATTGAATCGATCGATGTGCGCGCAGATCGAGGCGGAACGTCCCGTCCGTCCAGAAAAGCGTGTAGATACACGCGCAAGATGCCTCTGGACCTGGCCATATCAACCGCTGCCTTGATATGTTCTTCATGGGAATGAACACCTCCCGGTGATAAAAGTCCGAGCAAATGAAGTGCTTTCCCTGATTGGGCTGTTTCGGTCATTACCTGAGACAGCGCTGCGTTATCAAAGAATTGACCATTTTCTATCGATTTGCTGATTCGGGTGAAATCCTGGTGAATGACGCGCCCTGCTCCCAGATTCATGTGACCGACCTCGGAGTTACCCATCTGGCCAGGCGGAAGACCGACATCCAGGCCTGAGCCGGAGATCAGGCAGTTTGGCCGCGTGGATACTAGCTCGTCCCAGACCGGCGTTGCTGCCTGGGCGATGGCATTGTCTTCAGGATCAGCTCGGTGGCCCCATCCATCCAGGATAATCAGTACGGCAGGTGAATTACTTGTCATGACAGGCTGCGATAGGAAACAGTTCAGGATATTACCGGTTACGGCATATTGGTTGAATAGTAGCAGGTAAATAATTACCAATTGTGTATACTCCGCGACTTAATTTTGCTGCTGGGACAGACCTTGGTTGAGCAGATTTTTGAATTTATAAGTAATCACTATATTCTGGTGAGTGCTTTTGTATTTCTTCTTGTGGCTTTCGTTATTAATGAAGGGAAGCTGGGCGGGGCGGCGATCACCCCCACCAATCTGGTTAACCTGGTTAACCGCGAGGGTGCTGTGCTGGTTGATATTCGAGACACCAAAGAATATAGCGCCGGACATATTGCGGGCGCTTTAAGCATGCCTATTTCAAGCATTGACGCGAGAATCGGTGAGCTGGAATCCTATAAAGACAAACCGGTCGTTCTGGTGTGCAAAATGGGGCAGCACGCGAGTGCGGTGGGCCGGAAACTCAAGGCTCTGGGGTTTGAAAACGTTCGCCGGTTATCAGGTGGTATGGCCGAGTGGACCGCCAGTAGCTTGCCGATGGTCAAGTAACGATGTTTAAGAAAGAAATTAATTGGGTTAAAGACAGGATGCCGGGGGGCAATGATACGCCGACGGTTCCAGTGACAACGGCTCAACCAATCGTGATGTATACAACCAGATTTTGCCCATACTGCATAAGAGCAAGGAGCTTACTGAGTAGTAAAGGGTGGGATTATCAGGATATCCCGGTTGACGCTGATCAGCGGTTGAGGTCGGAAATGATGCAAAAATCTGGCCGGCACACTGTTCCCCAGATCTGGATTGGTGATCAACACATTGGTGGTTGTGATGAGTTATTTCGACTTGAGGTCGGTAATCAGTTAAAAGCAATGGTGATGGGAGAAAATCAATGAGCGAGCAAACACAGGAATCAACCTTCGTGCTTCAACGAATTTATGTGAAGGACGTGTCTTTCGAATCACCTAAGTCGCCAGAGGCATTTCTGAAGCAATGGAAGCCAAGCGTTGCGCTTGAGTTGAACACCAGTAATGTCAGTATTGATGAAGATAACTTTGAGGTTACCCTGGGAATGACCGTAACCGCTAAAAATGAGGCAGAAGAGGTTATTTACCTGATTGAGCTCCAGCAGTCGGGCATCTTCCTGATCAAGGGGATGAGCGAAGAAGCGCTGGGCCAAACGCTCGGTAGTTTTTGTCCGAGCGTGCTGTTTCCTTATGCCCGCGAAGCGATAGATTCTATTGTCACCAAAGGCAGTTTTCCTCCGCTCATGCTCGCACCGGTAAATTTTGATGCTATCTATGCGCAGGCCTCGGCGAGAGCTGAAGCGGAAACCGCGCCGATTCAGTAAGGGTTCGTTTAAAGACCGCTTTGGAAACCAAGCTGGCGCCAGGCTTCATAGACGACAATGGCTGCAGCGTTAGATAAATTGAGGCTGCGGGAATGTTGCAGCATGGGTATCCGAAGTTTTCTGTTGCCAGCCATCAGGGCGAGCACCGCGTCGGGTAACCCGCGTGTCTCCGGTCCGAATATCAGTATATCTCCAGCCTTAAACTCCACCTGTGTGTGATTGATTAGTCCTTTGGTGGTGATTGCAAAGACGCGGTCGCGATCAAACTCGTCAAGCAAAGTGCCCAGGTTGTCCCACTCCCTGACATCTGCATACTCCCGGTAATCAAGACCTGCCCTGCGCAGCTGCTTATCGTCAAGCTCGAAGCCAAGTGGCTTCACAAGATGTAGTGTGCAACCCGTATTGGCGCACAGGCGCATGATATTGCCGGTATTTGGTGGAATTTCTGGCTCGTAGAGAACGATATTCAGCATCAATCCTCCAGGTTCTCGTCAGTCATTCCAAGGTCCGATATTTTGCGCGTCAGGGTATTTCGCCCCCATCCCAAAAGCTTGGAGGCTTCGCGTTTCCTTCCGCCAGTCTGTTTCAGGGCTTCTTGAATCATGATTCGCTCGAACCTCGGAAGGGCATCCTGAAGGATGCCTGTATCGCCGGGTTCCATAGAGGATAGACGTCCGCTTGTCCATGAACGCAAGGCCCGTTCCCAATCAACACCAGCTGAGCTCTGGTCGGGTTTTACCTGAATCAGCTCTGTCGGCAAGTCTTCGATCATGACTTCCTGTGTTGTCGCCATAACGGCAATCCAGCGACATGCGTTTTCCAGTTGCCGTACATTTCCCGGCCAGGGCAGCTCGCACAGGTACTCCATCGTTTCGGGGAGCAGACGTTTGGGCTCTTCGTCAATTTCGTTTGCAGCCTGAGCCAGAAAGTGACCCGCAAGGGAAGGGATGTCCTCACGTCTTTCTGACAGGGTGGGCAGGTGTATTCGGATGACGTTGAGTCTATGGAAAAGGTCTTCGCGAAACCTGTTTTCAGCAACGAGTTCTTCCAGGTTCTGGTGTGTTGCTGCAATGATACGAACGTTTGCCCGTAGGGGCTCGATGCCGCCGACTCGATAGTATTCGCCATCTGAAAGGACGCGTAATAACCGAGTTTGGGTTTCGGGTGGCATGTCGCCGATTTCATCCAGAAAAAGCGTGCCTCCTTCTGCCTGTTCAAATCGGCCTGTTCGTTTTTGGTTGGCTCCGGTGAAGGCACCTTTTTCGTGTCCGAAAAGCTCTGACTCGACGAGATCGTAGGGTATGGCGGCCATGTTCAGAGGGATGAAAGGTTTATCTGCCTTGACACTGTGTTTGTGAAGCGCATGGGCCACGCGCTCTTTACCTGTTCCTGATCGGCCGTTTATCAGCACACTGACATTCGATTTGGAGAGTCTTCCTATCGCGCGGAATACTTCCTGCATCGCGGGTGCTTTGCCGATGATTTCTACTGGGTCTTCTTCTGGTGCTGGCTTCTCTGTCATTGTCTGTTGCGTCTGCGCAAGGGCGCGACCTACAACGGCAACGGCTTCGTCCACTTCGAAAGGTTTTGGCAGGTACTCAAAAGCGCCGCCCTGGATGGAAGTAACGGCACTATCGAGATCCGAATGAGCTGTCATGACTATGACCGGTAATCCTGGATGACTGTCTCTTAGTGCGCTTAAGAGTTCCAACCCGTCAGTCCCCGGCATCCTGATGTCAGTGATAACAACTTGAGGTGTAGTTACATGTAGCTGTTCAAGGAGCTGTTCAGCAGATTCGAAACATTCCACGGCCCAACCGTTTTGAGTCAGGGCCTTTTCCAGTACCCAACGAATCGAGCGTTCGTCATCTACCACCCAGATGTTGCCGTTGTTACTCATTGTTCTGCTCCAGGGGAATAATAATTGAAAAGGTGGTGTCACCGGGTTCGCTTTCAAACTCGATCATGCCGTTGTGTTGCGCAATAATTGATTGAGCAAAAGTCAACCCCAGCCCGGTGCCTCCGGGTCTCCGTGAGATCATTGGATAGAATAGTTGTTCCTGTATATCCAGCGG
>JABGVY010000481.1 GCA_018645845.1 Gammaproteobacteria bacterium
TGAAGGAACCGTCTCTTTAGCGAAGTTGCCTGAAACAGCTCCGTATCTGGTCGGTCAGTGCCAGGGGACGTTCAAAGGCCGCGAAGTGGCCACCTTTCTCCATCACCTCAAAGTGAATCAGGTTGGTAAAGCGCGCTTGGGCCCATCTTTTGGAAGTCTTGAAGATCTCTTTGGGGAAGAGGGTGCAACCGACGGGAAGCTCGATCAGGTCCAGGTTTGTACCTTCGAAGCTCTCCCAGTAGATCCTGGCAGAGGAGGCGCCGACGTCCGGCAGCCAGTACATCATCACGTTATCCAATAGTTCGTCGCGCGATACAACGTTTTCGGGATGTCCGTCACAATCCATCCACTGGTAAAACTTTTCGAGAATCCAGGCGGCCTGGCCGATTGGCGAGTCGGCAAGGCCATAACCCAGTGTTTGGGGCCGGGTACTTTGTTGCTTGGAATAACCGGAATCATGATCCTGGTAAAATTGCATAGATTTCAGCGCGTCAGTTTCCTGATCAGTGAGATTGTCCATATTGTTGGGGTCGGGCGGAGCGATGGGCATATTCATGTGAATGCCTATGCAATGTCCCAGGTTCTGAACGCCAATTTGTGCAGTGACGATCGAACCCCAGTCACCTCCCTGGGCGACGTAGCGGTCGTATCCCAGTCGGATCATTAGCTCATCCCAGGCCGTGGCGATGCGGTCGATGTTCCAGCCTGGTGAAACCGGTTTGTCGGAATAACCGAAACCTGGCAGGGTGGGAATAACGAGGTCGAACGCATCGCTTGCCAGTCCACCGTGTTCGGTCGGGTTAGTTAAAGGACCGATAATTTTTTGGAATTCGACGATAGATCCGGGCCAGCCGTGGGTCATGAGTAAGGGGAGGGCATCAGGTTCGGCTGATTTGATGTGTAAAAAGTGGATGCCTAGGCCATCTATTTCCGTTTTGAATCCAGGCCATTGGTTCAGAAGTGCCAGACGCGCTGGCCAGTCATACTGGTTTAACCAGTAGTCGTGGATTTCGATCATGTAAGAAAGCGGAATACCCTGTGACCAGTCTGGTGGTGTTTCCTTGTCTGGCCAGCGTGTTAGCGTCAATCGTCGTTTAAGGTCCTTCAGTTCCTGTTCTGAAGTCTGAATTTTGAAGGGCTTGATACTTGTCATCGTTATGCTCCCATCTGGAATTCGGGTGTGAGATTCTGATTCGCTTAGTGGCCGGGGTGGATAACTATCTTCCCGATTGCTTTTCTGCCAAGCATTTTCATCATGGCCTTGCCTGTGTCCTGCAATCTGAATGCCTCACCGGATTGTGGGCTTATCTTGCCTGCCGTGATCCATTCCATCAGAGTGTTAAGGACTTCTTTGGCGACAGATGGGTTAGAGGCAATGTGCCCGCCCCAATTAACGCCGATGATTGAGCAGCGTTTTAACAATACAAGATTCACCGGAAACTTTGGGATGTCCCCGGAGGCGAAACCAACGACAAGGTATCGTCCATCGGGAGCCAGGGATCTTAGTGCAGGTTCAGCGTAGTCACCTCCAACCGGGTCGTAAACGATATTCAGTGGTATTCCGTCCAGAATCGTTTTTAGTTCTTCACGCCAGTTTTTCGAGTTGTAGTTCACAACATCATCTGCGCCGGCAGCGAGACAGGCATCTCTTTTTTTCTTGCTTGAAGCTGCAGCAATTACTCTTGCACCTTTGGCCTTGGCAACATCGATAGCGGCAACGCCAACGCCACCACTCGCGCCCAGCACCAGCACAGTTTCTTTTTCCTTGATGTTCCCGCAGTACACAAGCCCGTGATAGGCAGTGCAATAGTTGACGAGAAAGCTGGCGGCGTTGTCATAACTGAGTGAGTTTGGAATAGGGGTGCATCGGCCTTCATCCAGGGTAATGTACTCTGCCAGTCCACCGGATGAGGGTGTGGCCAGTATGCGCTGACCCTGGCGCAAATGTTTGACCTCGTCCCCGGCACGCTCGATGACGCCTGAAACTTCGTTTCCAGGAACAAAGGGTAATGTCGGTTTAATCTGGTAAAGACCCGCAACTGTTAGTGCATCGACATATCCAAGACCCGTTGCTTCCACTTTGATCAGTACCTCATTTGGCTCTGGGACTGGTTGCTGCATCTCATGAATTTCCAGGGAGTCAGGGCTGGTAAAAGATTCACAAACAATTGCGCGCATGGAGAGGTTTCATTGGTTACAGAGTAGCCCGTAATATTAAGTGAATTACGTTAACGTAGCCACATGGGCAAAGACGTCTCTGATGACATATGATTTGCGATCTGTTGCTCATAAGCAGTGCTGATATATTGCTCTTTCATTTTTAGGAAAATAAGTCAGAGGTGTACAGTCTCTGTGAGACAATCAAGGGAACTCCGCGGGTGGCTAACCTGGCTGCTAGAGGGAGGACCCAACAGATGCTGTGCATCAGCTACGGGATAGTACGATTGATCTTTTAGGAGAAATGCTTGTGCCAATAGACGCTGAAGGAATCCGACCGATGCTATTGATGATGACGAAGCAATGAAGGGCGCGTACATGCCTGTGTTGTTTGTATTGGTTGATTGTGCGTCAGAAAGATACAGGGGTGACGCGCGTGCGATCAGCCTGACAGGTCCAGAAGGTGACATTAGGGGTAAAGCCAGATGACTATTGGGGTTGGGCTTGGGATATCGCGGTTCCCATTTGATTCAGCGCGGGATTATTGGCGGTGGGTTGAGCATTGCGAAGACGGTGGTGTTGATTCGATCTGGCAGACA
>JABGVY010000287.1 GCA_018645845.1 Gammaproteobacteria bacterium
GCTAAGGAACAATGGCAGCACTATGATCAGCCAGGGAGTTGATTCGTTTATGGTGATTACCGTGACATTTGGCGCCCAGTTTCTCGCGGGCGTCATGAGTGCCGGCGCAATGCTAGTGCTCATGGCCAGCAACTACTTGTTTAAACTAAGCGTCGCATTGGCTGACACCCTGCCTTTCTATATGGGTGTGCACTACCTGTCGAAATACCTTGAACTGTCAGAGGAAGAACTGTTGGCACATGCCGAATAAACGCTTGAGTAATAATTCTGAAGCGATCATCAGCTATTGGCTTGGGTCTTCTGACTCAAACCCGGCAAGATTCGAAGCTCAGCAGAAGCTCTGGTACCACTCTAAGCCAGAAACCGACAACTATATTAGAACGGCATTTGAATCAGACCTGGTATCTGCAAAAAACGGCAATCTATCCGATTGGAGAAATACCGCCCAGGGATCTCTGGCCCTGGTGATCCTGCTCGATCAGTTTTCCCGTAATCTTTATAGAGGAACACCAGCGGCGTATGTAAATGATGTCCAGGCACAGGACGTAGTTGTTTCGCTGCTGGAAAGAGACGGACATCTAAGCTTCAATATCCCAGCGAAAATTATTTTTTATCATCCTCTCCACCATGCTGAAAACCTTATATTCCAACGGAAAGCTGTTTCCCTATTTGAAGAGATGCTTGAACATGCATCTGATGAATGGCGAGAATCCATCTCAAGAAACCTCGCGTTTATCAAAAACCACTGCGATATCATCAGCAAGTTCGGTCGATTTCCTCATCGAAACACTATTTTGGGCAGACAATCGACACCGGAAGAGCACCAGTACCTACAGCAGGATAAACGTACTTATGGACAGCAATAATGGCTTTTTCAGACGCGGGAGAACGTGATGCACGATGAACTGGGATTGGACTACACCACCGACAACCCGACCTCCTTGCAACTGTTCACAGAGGCCCTTGAAAACTATCTGGCTTCCTCCGCCCAGGTTATGCCCTGTCTGGAACGACTGTTTGAACAGGATCCCACCATGCCCATGGCCCTGCTCTTTCGTGCCTATCTTCTAAAACTTGCCGCAGACCCCAGGTTTCGGGCAGCCATTCAACAATGTTTCGATTCCGTATCTGCTCGACCTGACCTCAATGACCGGGAGCAGCGCTATCTGAAGGCGCTCTCACTCTGGCAGGCTGACCAAATGGCGGAAGCCGCTGCTGTTTTTGATGACATTGTCCTGAATTATCCAAAAGACATGCTGGCACTTCGTATGGCGCATTACCTACACTTTTACGGCAACGGTGGCAGACAGATGATGGAGTCACTCCAGGTTGCCCTGCAACACCATGAAGCCAACGACCGTTATTACGGCTTTCTAAAGGGCATGCACAGCTTTGCCCTGGAAGAGTCCGGGCGCTACCCCGAGGCAGAAGCCGCAGGCCTCGAAGCACTGGATATCAACCGAAAGGATATCTGGGCAGCCCATGCGGTCACCCACGTATACCAGATGCAATCGCGCTTCGAAGAAGCCATACGTTTCATAGAGTCACTGCTGCCTGAATGGACCTCAGCGAACAACTTTGTCTATCACCTCCACTGGCACAAAGCGCTGCTGCATATAGGCCTTGGCAATCTGGACCAGGCACTTAATGTTTATGACGAAACACTGGTTGAACCTCTTGCGGATGATTTTTACCTGGATGTCTGTAACGCGACATCCTTGCTCTGGCGACTGGAGATGTCCGGCGTAAAGGTCGGAGATCGTTGGGCTCCGCTACACGAACTTTCAAAGAATCGTGTACAGGACAACGAACTTGTCTTCACCAGCCTGCATTACCTGATAACGCCTGCAATACTGGGGGATGCAAAAACGGTAAAGGCAGGCCTGGATCATTTTCACCACTGGTCGAATGCAAAAACCAGCCAGGGAACTGTGGCTAAAATAGTCGGTGAAACCATGGCGAAGGCCGTAGCGAAACTCGCGTCCGAGCAAAAACACGAAGGCGTAACACTCATGCAAAGTGTCCAAAACCAAATCTACAGAATCGGCGGCTCCCATGCCCAGCGCCACCTGTTTGACCAGTTAATCAACAGTTACAGTTAACAAACGAAAAGCCAAAATACAAAAGAGAAACATCATGGATTACGAAGCGATTATCTACGAAGTGCAAGACAACATTCTGACTATCACTCTTAATCGGCCTGAACGCCTGAACGCTTTCAACGGTCAAATGTCATCTGAAGTACACAACGCCCTGGATCGGGCTGATGCTGACGATAATGTTAAGGCGATTATTTTTACAGGCGCGGGCCGGGGGTTTTGCGCCGGCGCAGACCTTTCGAGCGGCAGTGAAACATTCGACTATGAATCAGACGGTCGCGGCATTCACCCTGATGGTGGAGGCGTATTAACCCTTAGACTGTTCGAATGTTTGAAGCCGGTTATTTCCGCGTGCAACGGTCCAGCCGTGGGCGTCGGTGCGACCATGCAATGCGCAATGGACATTCGAATGGCTTCCGACAAAGCGCGTTACGGGTTTGTCTTTTCGAAACGCGGAATCGTACCTGAAGCCTGCTCAAGCTGGTTCCTGCCGCGCTGTGTCGGCATTAATACAGCACTGGAATGGGCATATTCAGGCCGGATTTTTGATGCCCGGGAGGCCCTGGAAAAACGATTCGTACGCAGTGTCCATAAAGAAAATGACCTGATGCCTGCGGCCCGTGATCTCGCACACGAATTCGCCGAACAAACTTCCTCAATCTCGATCACCATGATTCGGCACATGATGTGGAAGATGCTTGGCGCGGATCACCCGATGGAGGCTCACAAGATCGATTCCCGTGGTGTTTACTTCACAGGCAAATCAGAAGACGCCCACGAAGGCGTACAATCCTTTCTGGAGAAACGACCCGCTGAGTTCTCCGGAAAAGTCAGCACCGACATGCCAGAGTTCTTCCCATGGTGGGAGCAACGAAAATTCGAATAACAACAGGATAGACTTTTATTCCATGAACTACCTAGAACTCATTAGTGTAAAAGCCTGGGCAGATCTTAAGTCCGAGGCTAACCGCGCCTACATCGGCTTTCTTTGGTGGTTTATGGAGCCTATTCTCTATATGGGTTCCTTCTATCTTCTCTTCGGGCTGGGCCTTAAGATGGGCGGCGAGAACTTTATGTATTTTCTGTTGTGTGGGCTGCTTCCATGGAAATGGTTTTCCAGCTCCCTCAGCAACGGAAGCTCCTCCATTGTCGCGAATGCCGGGTTGATCAATCAGATCTACCTGCCTAAGTATGTCCTGCCAATGGTGACAGTAACAGTCACCTCGATGAAATTCCTGATGGTTCTACCGATCCTGCTGTTGTTTCTGGCCTTGAGTGGTTTCACGCCCAGCATTCACTGGACTGCGCTCCTACCGATCGTAGCCTGCCAGTTTTTATTGGTTGCGGCGTTTGCCAGTCTGCTTGCCGCCGTTATCCCGTTCATCCCCGATCTTCGTTTTATTATCGAGAACGGAATGCTGCTATTAATGTTCCTTTCAGGGGTCTTTTTCGATATGACCCGCATTGATGAAAGTCTGAGGGCGATTTTTTACCTGAACCCCGTGGCAGTACTGCTAAAGAATTATCGTGAAGTACTGCTGCACAACCAGTGGCCGCCAATGTTCGACATCTTCTACATTGCCGGCTTCGCCGCTGTCGTAGGTGCCGCCAGTTGGTACGTACTGAAGAAAATCGACCGCCGGGTCATCAAGGTTCTCTGAACACAGCCCCTCAAAACAACCAAACAATTGATCCTTAACTTCCAGCATCTGGCCGGGCGCCAAGGTATAAAACTAGGAGGTATAAAACTAGGAAATGTCGTCCTTGCCCAGGCGCTCAAACCTGGGTATGCGTTTTTCGATCAGCGCCTGCGCTCCTTCTTTGGCATCTGGCCTTACGACAAAGATGTTCTGTGACAGATTGGCTTCAATCAGCGCCTCGCGATAGCCTTTACCTAGATGTGAATACACCAGTCGCTTAGTCTCAGCGATGGCTGCAGGAGCCGAAGTAACGGCCAGCTTCTCAATGTATGCAAGCGCATCTGCCACCAAATTTTCCGGCTCGGACAACCTGTCAACCAATCCTAGGCCTAGCGCCTCTTCGGCAGTGACCTTGTCACTTGACCACAGAAGGTCCAGCGCCCTGCCTGTTCCAACAAGCCTGGGCAGTATCCAGCTGGAACCATGTTCCGCAATCAACCCACGTTTCAGAAACACCGTTGTCAGGGCCGCATCCCTGGCTGCAATCCGGATGTCGCTCATCAGTGCCAGAATTAACCCGCCACCCGCGGCGACGCCATTAATCGCTGAAATAACCGGTTTGGGTACCTCTAGCAGGTAAGAAAATATCCCTGGAAGCTCATCGCTGGCTTCCTCAGTGGTTGCCGGAGTCTTGCCACTGGTAACACTAGCAAGAACAGCAGAATCAAGGCCTGACGAAAAACCACGCCCTTTCCCAGTGATTACAATCCCAACGACCTCAGGGTTCTGTACGCTGGCCTCTACTGCTTCGCGAATTTCCCTGAGAGTGTGGTAAGTGAACGCGTTCAGCTTTTCCGGGCGATTAAGTGTCAGCAAGGCAACGCTGCCTATGACTTCATAGTCAATGTCTGTGTAATTCATAAGAGATTCATCCTCATCCCGCAAAGGTAAACCTGGTCTTCGCCGCTGACCTTTCCACGAGCAGCCGCCGCTTCAAGAATCGCAGCCTTGTTTGTGGTTTCTATGTCGATGCCGCCAAGACCTTCAGGACGGCCGTCGGTGCAAGCTACGAACCTGACCACAGCATTTTCAAACCGAATCCGGGAAACCCCGTCAGATGTATCAAGTGGGAGCTGCGCGATTTCCGCCCAGCGCTGCGACACGGATGCAGGATCGTCGCACTGGATTTCTGCTGCGGCTATACCCTTCACCCGCCCCAGTTGCTTCGCTCGCTGCCAGTCTGGCCCAGCGGGGTGCCAGGGACCATCCTCATTCAGGGCACCTTCACCCAACTGTTGGTCAATCTCAAAAAACGTGCCCCCCGTATCCCGGGGGTGTAGTTGAAGATTGATAAACTCACTGGACTGGTTGTCCAGGACAATGCGGATACCCAGTTCGTCGACATGAGCACGACGAGGTGGATGGTCATCACATTGCGTAATCACCATGTAGCCACTATCCCCACCTCTTCGTTCGATATACCGTCCTCCCGCAGTGTTTTCCTGAATTGGCGCCACCACTTCAAGCAATTGATCGCCGATCGGGAACAGGGCGTTTTCCAGGCCGAAGTAACCAACCCCCGGATCACGGTAGCAAACTTCTATTCCCAGTATCTCTTTCAGATCTTCTTCCACCGGTTGCAACTTCGCCGCTACTCCCGCTATTTGCCTGATTCTTAGCCACATACTCCACCTCCTCTTCTGTAGTCACCATAGGTGATGAGCCATATCTGTTCAAGTGATGGACAATGACATTGGAATATATCTCGGTTATGTTATTAATCTCCCACAAATAGACGTGAAAGCTGCATGGCAACACTTAACGAAACACGCAAATCTATCTTTCCTGAAGGCCAGGACACCTGGGAATCCATCGCTCAAAGAGAGCTGCCCGATATGGGCAGTGAAGAGGCAATCAGCGTATTACAAAGCTGGAACCTGCACGTCTTTATGCGTCCCGCAGCAGCAAAAGATTCAACCCGCGCAGGTAATCCAATACTGCCGAGTGACATCATCTTTACAGCACCACCACAGGCCTAGATGGAATCCGCAATCATCAGGGATGTAAGGGTGGCCGCTGCCCATGAAGGCATTGCCGAACTCGTTGTCTCTATAGAATACGAGAATGGGGGCACTGCAGAAGTTGCCCTGGATCAGATGGCGACTTCAGCCCTGATGGATTCGTGCAACGCCAGTTCGATCGAAGATGTTAAAGGACAATCCTGGCACAAAGTGCGCGATGCGCTTCAGGTTTCATACAATCGATATCAATAACAATCCGGAGCAAAAATCATGTTGGACCTCATCATTCGTAACGGCACAATCGTAGACGGCACAGGCATGCCTGGATACATTGGCGATGTTGGCGTCAAAGACGGAAAGATCGCTGCCAACGGCAGCATCTCAGAGCCCGCTTCCCAGGAGATTGATGCGGCAGGCAAGATAGTCTCTCCCGGATTCATCGACCCTCACACGCATTTTGACGCGCAACTGCTGTGGGACGGTCGCGCCAAGCCCGCCATCGAACATGGCATCACCACCATTGTGCCGGGCAACTGTTCACTGTCACTCGCACCACTTAAAGCTGAACATCGAATGAAACTGGTCGGCATGTTCAACCAGATTGAGGAAATGCCCATTAAAGCGTTCCAAGAAGGCGTTGAATGGAACTGGGAAACCTTCGAAGAGTTTCTTAATCGAATTAGAAAAGATCTTACGATCAATGTTGCACCACTTGTTGGGCACAGCGTCCTGCGCCTGTGGGTCATGGGTGATGATTCAATGCAGCGCACCGCAAATGATGAAGAGCTTGGCAGGATGCAGGAATTGCTGAGAGAGTGCCTTCGGAATGGCGCGATCGGTTTGTCCACCAGTTTTGTTGACATGGATGAAACACTTCAGCCAGTGCCCAGTCGGTATGCCGACCAGAAAGAACTGCACGCCCTGTGTGAGGTCCTTGGAGAGTTCAACCGGATTCTGCAAATTGTGCATGAGTTCTATGATGCCGATATTACCCTCGCCCGTATTGATCAGTTGGCGGAAATCAGCCTAAAGTACAAGATCACGACAACCTTCTCGCCGCTGTTTGTCAGCGCGGCAGAGGATGACAGCGTCAATCGGGTCATGGCCAGGGTTGATGAGCAATTCAAACGTGGTGCCCGAGTATGGCCCCAGGTCCAGACGAGGCCCATCGATATCAGCTTTTGTTTTGAAGTACCCAGCCTGCTCTTTATCCGCCTACCAAGCTGGTACCAGATCATGCGATTCGGCAGCCATGATGAAATCAAGGCCGCCTTCAAAGATGAACAACGGCGCAAGCAACTGGTCGCTGAAGCACAAAGTCTGTCGCCTATGTGGGACATTCTGGTCCTGCGACAGGTCGATTCTGAGGCCAACCAGCAGTTTGTTGGCCAAACGCTGGCCGAGATTGCGGCTACCCGAAACACCAGCACCCTGGACACGATGATTGACCTTTCAATTGAAGAAGATCTGCAGGCACACTTCCTTGCCTCAAACATGGGCCATACAGACAACGATGTCATCGGTGGCCTGCTGGCTAACCCAAGGGTTCACCTGGGCGCCAGTGATGGCGGTGCGCACATTCTGTCCTTCTCAACTTATGGCGACACTGGATACCTATTCAGCCAGTTTGTTCGCCAATGCAGAGCACTCAGTATCGAGGAAGCGGTCAAGAAAATTACCCTGGACACTGCCAGCATCTGGGGCATGAACAATCGTGGTCTTCTGCATGAAGGTTACGCAGCCGACATCACGATCTTCGATGCCGAGCAAATTGATCGCGGTGAGGAGTACTACGTTCAGGATGTGCCCGGTGACGGCAGCCGTTATGTCAGGGACAGCATAGGGATAGACACAGTCATTATTGCCGGTGAGATCGCC
>JABGVY010000216.1 GCA_018645845.1 Gammaproteobacteria bacterium
GTCCCGGTTAACGCCGCGACTAACCGCTGCCCAGATAACGGCGCTACGGTTAACTTAAGCAACTGTAGCTACAGTGCCAGAACCGGCAGTACTGAACTGAGCGTCGTCTGGACCGACCCAAACTTTGAACCGAGTGAACGCGCTTTTTACTATGCGCGAGTCTTAGAAAATCCAACCTGCCGGTGGAACACGTGGGACGCGATTCGCGCAGGCACCAAGCCTCGCTCTGATTTGGCTGCGACTTTGCAGGAGCGAGCCTGGTCATCGCCGATTCAATACCTGCCTGGGCCAGTTGCAGGGAAGGTTCAACAGTAGGGTTTAGCGCTGCAGGATAAACAAGATTATCATCGCCTGTTCTGCCAGTGACACCATAGATACCCTGGCAGCAACATACCGTGAGGACGGGCGCGCGGAAGTGTGCGGCGCTTAAAAGGATTGGATTAGAAACTAGAAAAAGAGCTGAAAAAGGAGCGGGAGTCTCAATAAATGAAGAAAGTGATCATACTGATTTTGGTTTTGGGCCTATTGACTGGCGTGGGCCGGGTCTTGCTAACATTGCCGGCTGTACAGGACGCGTTGCTGGTGCGTGGCACCGCGGCCGTGGCGGAAGGAGTTGGTGCGGCTTTTTCGGAATCGACTAGCCTTAGGGTTTATGTTTGCGGCAGCGCTTCGCCATTAGGCATGGGCCAGGCTCAAGCCTGTATTGCAGTCGTAACGCCGGAACACTTTTACCTGATTGACTCGGGAGCCGGATCTACAGACAACATCAACCGCCTGGGATTGCCCACGGAGCGTCTACAGGGCCTGTTGCTTACACACTTTCATTCCGACCATATTGCGGAAATTTACGAAGTGAACCTCGGTTCCTGGATAGGGGGCCGCCCGGCACCGTTAACCGTTTATGGTCCTCGTGGCGTTGACGAGGTAACCAATGCCGTCAATGCCGGCTACAGGCTGGATCGGGTTTATCGCACGGGTCACCACGGGGCAGATTTGCTACCACCGGCGCTGGGAGTATTGGAGCACAAAATGATTTCGCCGGGCGTCATCCTTGAGGACGGGGATCTCAAGATAACCGCCTATGTTAGTGAGCATCCACCCATTCATCCTGCTGTGGGTTACCGCTTTGACTACCGCGGTCGTAGCGTTGTTGTTTCAGGCGACAGTAACGTGAGCGGCGACACGCTGAAGATAGTCGACGGCGCTGACCTGTTGCTGCACGACGCGCTATCGCTGCCGACGGTAACAGCGCTATCGGAGGCTATGGGTGCAGCAGGCCGGTCACGAACGTCCAAGATTGTGGCTGATGTTATCGACTATCACGCTTCAACAGACTCCCTGATTGAACTTGGAGAGAAGTCCGACGTAGACATGGTGGCTTTCTATCACCTGGTGCCAGTGCCTTTGAACTCTGTGCTGGAAGATATTTTTATGCGCGGGGTGCCGGATAACTTCGTTCTTACCGAAGACCTGATGCGGTTCGAGCTGCCTATTGGCAGTGACAAGATCGTTGTCAATCGCCCCTGATAATGCGTTTAGCACCCTTAGTGCGAGAGATGAGATCAATAGGCGACATATTTGGTATAAACCTGTTTGGGATAAACCTGTTTGGGATAAACAATGAAACCTTATCGAACATTACTGATCGCCGCGCTGTTGATGATGTCACAAGCCTTTGCCGGGGATATTTCCGGTTACTGGAAACTTACTACTGAGCCTGGCTGGATCGAAATTAATCTCAAGCAAGGTAAGGGTGTCGTGGCGCGTAACGACAAATTTCCAGAACGGGTCGGCAGGGAGTTTTTGAAAAACCTAGTCGCAAGAGACTCGGAGGAGGGTCCCTGGCAAGGTCAGATTTTCATCGAGAGGTTGGGCGAGTACAAGGATGCTGAGATCAGCATGGCTAAGCCTGACCGTTTGAACATCAAGGTAAAACTAGGCTTTATGAGCCGTACTTTGGAGTGGCATCGGGTCGATACGGTCCCTGTGAACTAAACAAGATAAAGACAAAATGATATTGAATAACCTGAAGCATCTATTAGGACTTATTGCTATGAAGAATGTGACAAACGAACCAAAACTGCTCGTTTCTATGACGGTTACACTGTTGCTGTCTGCTTGCTCAAATGACTCGGAACAAGTGTTGAGTTTGCCTGACGACGCACATTCAAACGAGAGGATTGTGGCTCAAACCGCAGCAACCGACGCGCGGCTGATAGAGCAGGGAAGGGGCGGAGGTTGGGCTGCGCAGATTTTTGAAACAGAAACCGAACTGCTGCAGGTCGAGAATGATACTGCCAGTATAGAAACAAACGATCCAGTCGATGTGCTCAAAGAACGAAAGGCTTTTTTTGGCGATTTACATGTCCACACCACCTACTCGTTTGATGGTTATGCGTTTGGTACCTTGGCAACACCCTACGATGCGTACCGGTTCGCTCAAGGCGAGTCGATAGCGAATCCCTCTGGATTCAATATGCAGCTTTCCCGCCCGCTAGATTTCTATGCGGTGACTGACCATGCGATGTTTCTGGGTCTCGTAAGAGCAGCGGCAGATACATCTACAGAGTTTTCCAAGAATCCATTCTCCGAGTCTTATCATGGGTTGAATGCCCCTGAAAATATGGACGCTGGCATATTTGGTGTTTTGAAGAGGCTCGGCACCTTTAGCTCGTTCCTACCATCAGCAGTAGAGAGTATCCAATCTGGAGAATTAGACCGTGACGAAGTGCTTGGCGTCGTAAGGACCGCATGGCGAGATTCGATTGATGCTGCAGATCAGTTTTACGATCCCGGTAACTTCACAACATTTGCGGCCTATGAATATACCTCCAGCACAGCTGATATGGGTAATCTGCATAGAAATGTTGTCTTTGAGAGCACAGAAAACTTGCCTCGAGAACCTTTTTCTCGTTTTCATTCGATCAATCCTGAAGATCTGTGGCAATGGATGGATGATTTAAGGGCTAAAGGTGTTGAGAGCCTTGCGATACCCCATAACTCCAATGGTTCAAATGGCCAGATGTTTAAACTGGTCGACTGGGCAAAGGACCCTCTGGATGATGACTACACAAGACAGCGCCTCCGTAATGAACCAATTGTTGAAATTACGCAAATAAAGGGTACATCGGAAACCCACCCGGTGTTGTCTTCGCGGGACGAATGGGCAAGTTTTGAAATCATGCCCTATCGGGTCGCGACAGATGCCCTAAGTAACCTGGAAGGCTCATACGTGCGTGAGGCATTGCTAAATGGTTTAGTGTTGGAGCAGCAAGGAATGGTGAACCCTTTCCAGTTTGGCTTCATCGGTTCCAGCGACACCCATTCGGCGGCGAGCCAAAACGTAGAGTCAAACTTTGTTTCAAAACTGGGATTGTTGTCTGGGACGGCAGAACAGAGAGGCTCGGTACCACAAGCAGGGATTGCTGGCGAGCTTAGTTACTATGCAGACAAAGTAATTAATGGAATTCGTGGCCGGTCTCGTTTGCGATTAAAAATCGACGGAGATATTTACACCAGGGGTGCGATGCCTACATTTGGAGCTTCCGGCGTGGCGGCTGCCTGGGCAGAGGAGAATACCCGGGAATCTCTTTACAGCGCTTTTCGTAGAAAAGAGGTGTTTGCGACCTCGGGTCCACGTATGCAGATTCGCTTGTTCGCAGGCTATGGGTTTGATGAAAGCATGCTGAGCCAGGCGAATGGCGTTGAACGGGCTTATGCTAAGGGAGTGACAATGGGCGGCGTTCTTGTGCCCAACGAAACGACTGAGGGTGAGCCGCCCACCGAACCAGGGTTTCTTGTGATGGCATCGGCCGATACTGAAAGTGCGCCCCTGCAGCGCTTACAAATAGTCAAAGGTTGGGTCGATTCGGACGGTACTCATGAAGAGGTGATTGACGTGGCTTGTGCTGGAGGCTCGGCTCCTTCAAACTACCGGTGCCCCGATAATGGCGCAAAGGTTGATATTAGTGACTGTTCAATTAACGAAGAAACCGGCGCGGGGCAGTTGTCTGCGTTGTGGCACGATCCTGATTTTGATGAGGGCCAACGCGCCTTCTATTATGCACGCGTTATCGAGAATCCGACTTGTCGTTGGTCAACCTGGGATGCAAATCGAGCGGGTGTGGCACCACGGCCTGATCTACCTACCACAATTCAGGAACGAGCCTGGTCGTCGCCTATTCACTTTCTGCCGCAATAGGGTTTCTTCAGGTAAAAGTATTCGGTGAGGGATTAAGTGAACGGGTTGGCCAGGCTAAATAAACCGTGGGTGCATTTTATTGCTCTGGGTGTGATTTTCTATCAGTTGCAATCCGCGCTGTTTCCAGAACCAAAGCCAGTTATTGGTCCTATAAGCGAGGCGCGAATCGCGTCGCTCAAAGAGCGTTGGATTAGCAGTATGGGTAGGGGGCCTAGCGACGAGCAGATGGCCGGGTTTATGGCGGTCGAGCTTGACCGGGACATGCTGGTTCAAAGGGCGCTGGATCTCGACTTCCATCTTTACGATTCAATCGTGTATCAGCGCCTGATACGCAATATGAAATTCTTGCAATTGGCAGACGGTAAGTCAGATGCACAGATTTTTAAACAGGCGCTGGGTATGCAGTTGCATCTTGATGATGAGGTGGTGAAGCGCAGGCTCATCCAAATGATGGAACAAAGGTTATTAGCGAATAACCCTCCACCGAAACCAAGTGCAGCAGAAATCGAGGCGGTCTTTATTGAAAAAAGGGAAGCTCTGAGGCGCCCGCCGTTGTATTCCATCGAGCATGTGTTCTTCCCTGCAGAACGAGCACCTGAAGTGGTGGCCGTCATTGCGAAAATCACGGATCAAGGTCTCGACGCTAAAGCAGCCAGAGAACTAGGAGCACCGTTCTTGCAAGGCCATCGTTTTATCAAAAAAACGCCGAGTCAGTTGGCGCGGAATTTTGGCAAGGGTTTTGTTCGTGAATTGGAATCTGAACTAAGCGCTATTCAGGCTGTA
>JABGVY010000483.1 GCA_018645845.1 Gammaproteobacteria bacterium
AAATTAGCGAGATTATCAAGCAACGAATTGAAAAGCTTGATGTCTCGTCCGAGGCCAGAAATGAAGGAACCATCGTCAGTGTGTCTGACGGTATTGTCCGAATTCATGGTCTGGCGGATGTCCAGAACGGTGAAATGATCGAGTTTCCGGGCAATTTGTTCGGGTTTGCTCTGAACCTGGAGCGCGACTCTGTCGGTGCAGTAGTGCTGGGAGACTACAAAAGTCTTCGAGAAGGCCAGACTGCAAAATGCACAGGTCGAATCCTTGAAGTTCCTGCTGGACCTGAATTGCTCGGTCGCGTCGTAGACGCGCTTGGTAATCCTATCGATGGTAAGGGGCCAATCAACGCCTCTAGTTCATCGCCGGTTGAGAAGGTAGCGCCGGGTGTTATTGCGCGTAAGCACGTTGACCAGCCGGTTCAGACTGGCCTCAAGTGTATTGACTCAATGATTCCTGTTGGCCGGGGCCAGCGCGAATTGATCATTGGTGACAGGCAGACAGGCAAGACGGCGATTGCCATCGATACCATTATTAACCAGGCCAAGTCTGGTATTAAGTGTGTTTATGTCGCTATCGGCCAGAAGCTCTCATCGGTAGCAGACGTGGTTCGTACCCTTGAAGAGCATGGTGCAATGGAGAACACGATTGTGGTTGTCGCTGGTGCTGCGGACCCTGCGCCGATGCAATATGTTTCAGCCTACTCTGGTTGTGCGATGGGTGAGTATTTCCGTGACCGCGGTGAAGATGCACTCATTATTTACGACGACCTGACAAAACAGGCCTGGGCGTACAGGCAGGTATCTTTGCTGCTGAGACGTCCACCAGGGCGTGAAGCTTATCCAGGTGATGTGTTTTACCTCCACTCCCGGTTGCTGGAACGTGCTGCCCGGGTAAATGCCGATTATGTTGAAGCTCAGACTAATGGTGAGGTTAAAGGTAAGACAGGGTCCCTGACGGCACTGCCGATTATTGAGACCCAAGCAGGTGACGTATCTGCATTCGTTCCAACCAACGTTATTTCGATTACGGACGGACAGATATTTTTGGAGTCCGACAAGTTTAATGCGGGCGAACGACCAGCCATGAACCCGGGTATTTCAGTATCCAGGGTTGGTGGTGATGCCCAGATGAAGTTCATGTCCAAGATCTCTGGTGGTATCAAGCTAGCACTAGCCCAGTATCGTGAACTGGCGGCCTTTTCACAGTTCGCATCTGACCTTGATGACGCGACTCGAAGACAGCTGGAACATGGTGAGCGAATTAACGAGCTTATGAAGCAAAAACAGTACGCGCCGATGACCGTTGCTGAAATGGGTGTGGTGCTTTATGCCGCTAACGAAGGTTTTTTGCAGGATGTTGATGTAGATAAGGTGCTGGATTTTGAAGCCGCTCTGACTTCTTACATGAATTCCGAGCACGCTGACTTTATGGCTGAGGTTAACGCAGAAGGTGCTTACTCCGATGATGTTGTCGATCGAATGCATAAAGCCATCGAAGCGTTTAAATCAACACAGTCCTGGTAAGCAATAGTTCACTAACGAGGCAGTTATGGCGAACGCCAAAGAGCTCCGCAAACAGATAGGTAGCATTAAGAATACGCAGAAGATCACCAGTGCCATGGAAATGGTAGCGGCGAGCAAGATGCGTAAAGCCCAGGAACGCATGGCAAGGGGTCGGCCCTATTCCGATCACATCAGATCTGTGATTGGTCATGTCGCTAATGCTTCGCCCGAGTATCACCACCAGTTTATGGTAGAGCGTGACGTTAAACGGGTCGGCTTCATTGTTATCACCACCGATAAAGGTTTGTGTGGTGGTCTCAACATAAATCTGCTCAAGAAAGTGATTGGTGAAATAAGAACCTGGTCAGAACAGGGAATTGAATACGATCTTTGTCTTATCGGTAACAAGGGAGCGCAATTTTTCAGAAGCTACGGCGGAAACGTTGTTGCGGCCAGTTCGCATGTTAGTGAATCTCCGCAGATCAGCGATCTTATAGGTAGCATAAAGGTTATGCTCGATGCGTTTGAGGAAGGTAAAGTCGACAAGATTTTCCTTGCGAACAACGTATTCGTTAACACCATGACTCAGACGCCTACGATCAGGCAATTGGTACCGCTGGACCGTGAGGAAGACGAGGGCATGCAGCATCGCTGGGACTATATTTATGAGCCGGATGCGCGCCAGTTGATTGAAGGTCTGGTCACCAGGTTCATTGAATCGCAGGTGTATCAAGGAGTGGTCGAGAACGTAGCCTGTGAACAGGCTGCAAAGATGATCGCAATGAAGAGCGCCACAGATAATGCCGGTGATTTGATTGATGAGCTGCAGCTGATCATGAATAACGCCCGGCAGGCTGCGATTACACAGGAACTATCAGAAATTGTCAGTGGTGCTGCTGCGGTATAGCAGGCACCTCCATAG
>JABGVY010000306.1 GCA_018645845.1 Gammaproteobacteria bacterium
CGGGGAGCGATAGCGAACCTGCCATCGAAATGACGAGGTAGGTGGCCGCTTTACAGGCTCTTGGTCACTATTTCGTACACATCGGGTGAAATGCTTTTAACATCCAGAATACGCTGCAGCTCGTCCTTCATTTTTACCTGTCGCCCGGCGTCAAACTTTTTCCATCGGGTCAGGGGCGCTAGAATCCGCGCCGCCATCTGGGGATTGATGGCGTTAAGCTCAATCACCTGATCAGCCAGAAACGCATAACCGCCACCGTCCGCGGCATGAAAGTTCACCATGTTTGCCGCCGCAAATTGTCCGATCACCGCGCGCATTCTATTGGGTACCTTGATATCGAATGCCTCGTGGCTCATCAACGCCTTCACATGATCAAGCGTGCCGGGTAACAGGCAACTCGACTGGATCGCAAACCACTGGTCAACCACCAGCGCTTCGTCAACCCATCGGTTATAAAAATCAGCCAGTGCTTTTTCTTTCGGCGCCTGCGCATCCCCCGCGGCTGAGCCGACCAGCGAACGAAGCGCCGCGCTGGTGTCTGTCATGTTGTTGGCGCTTGTAAACTGGTCAACGCAAAGTTGCACCATTTCCGTATCGTCTGGCTGCATCAGGTAAGCCAGCGCTACATTCTTGAGCGACCTTTCTGCAATCTGTTCGGCATTCGCCTCGTAAGCCACTTTATTTTGGTTCAACTTGTAAACCGAGAGCAGAAGCCCGCCGAGTTTCTTTGCGATGGTGTTTCTGACCAGGCTCCGGGCCTGGTGAATGGCATCGATGTTAGCCACCTCGGATAACTGAACCAGGTAGCTCTCTGCCGGCAGAACCAGCATGTGTGCAATCATCGCCTTATCCAGTGCAGGATCCCTGTCGCCAACCACTGCCTGCGTTAGATTCACATCAAACGCGCTCACCAAGCGTTCATCGACACTTGGGGTCGCACCCGCTTCGATCTGCCCTACCACTTCCTGGATCACATCGACCGCGAGTCGCTGACCCGCTTCCCAACGGTTGAATCCATCCGAGTCATGGCTCATCAGAAAGGTCAGATCATCCCGGGAGTAGCTGTAATCCAGCTTCACCGGCGCAGAGAACCCGCGCAGCAGTGACGGCGTTGGCGCCGACTCTATCCCGCGGAACACATATTTCTGTTCTTTTTCCGAGACATTAAGCACTGCCGAGAAGCCCGCGGTGTCATCGACATTGGCCACATCCAGACCCAAGACAGGGAAACGGATATCGTTACCCGCATGATCAAGCAACCCTACTTTAAGGGGCAGGTGGTAAACGTCTTTATCTTCCTGGCCCGGTGTTGCCGGACAGGACTGTGCGACGTTCAGCGTGAATGTCTTGGCCGATTCATCGTAATCACCTGTCACGTCTAACACTGGCGTGCCTGCCTGGCGATACCAGACCCGGAACCGGGAAAGGTCCACACCATTCGCGTCTTCCATGGCCGTCAAAAAGTCTTCCGTCGTGACGGCCTGGCCATCATGACGATCAAAATACAGATCACTCCCTGCACGAAACTGCTCGGCGCCCAGCAGGGTTCGGATCATCCCGACGACTTCCGCACCCTTTTCATACACCGTTGCCGTGTAGAAATTATTGATCTCGATAAACGCGTCCGGGCGAATCGGGTGCGCCATAGGCCCGGCGTCTTCTGCGAACTGCGCACTTCGCAGCACTGCTACATCATTCACCCGACAAACCGTGGGCGAACCCATGTCGGAAGAGAACTGCTGGTCACGTAAAACCGTAAACCCTTCTTTCAGGCTTAACTGGAACCAGTCCCGGCAGGTCACACGATTGCCAGACCAGTTGTGGAAATATTCATGGGCAACAACACTTTCTACACGCTGGTAGGCAGCATCGGTCGTGGTATCAGGCCGTGCCAACACGCACGATGTATTGAAAACATTAAGCCCTTTGTTCTCCATTGCGCCCATGTTGAAACTCTCGACCGCAACGATCATGAAGATATCCAGGTCATATTCTCGACCATAGACTTCTTCGTCCCATTTCATGGCGTTCTTCAGAGACACCATGGCGTGGTCGACCTTGTCGATATTGTGCGCCTCGGTAAAAATCCTGAGCGTCACTTTACGGCCACTCATGGTCACAAATTCATCTTCAATATGTTGCAGGTCACCGGCGACCAGTGCGAACAGGTAAGCCGGTTTCATAAAGGGATCCTGCCAGGTCACCCAGTGCCGCCCACCATCTTCACCGCGATCAATGTCGTTGCCGTTTGACAGCAGCACGGGATAGTTTTTCTTGTCAGCGACGACCGTCGTGGTGTACCGGGACATAACGTCCGGCCGGTCCAGGTACCAGGTAATGTTCCTGAACCCTTCCGCCTCACACTGGGTACAGAACATGTCGCCGGACTTATACAAGCCTTCAAGCGCTGTGTTGTCCTGCGGCTTTATCTGCACAGACGTCGTTAATTCAAAAGCATCAGGGGCTTCAAATATCGACAGTTCCGCCGCCTCAACCTGATATTCATTTGATGTGAGCACCCGCCCATCAATGGCGATAGATTGTGTATCAAGATCCTTACTGCCATCCAGCACCAGGTTAACCGCATCGTCGGCTTCAGCCTCCGGGTTGCGTACCACCTTCAGCGTCGTCGTCACCGTAGTGACGTCCTCATGGATGTCGACATGCAGGAGGGTTTCTTCAATCAGGAACGGCGGAACCTTGTAATCCTTCAGATAAATCGCCTTGGGTTGACCTTCTTTCACAGTGTGCTCGCATTACATTTTCGGGACGCGAATTTTAAGCCATTTCGCTCGAAATGACCCCCTTCTCCTGTACACTATTGCTCATGCAAGGTTTCCTCAGAAAGATGTCCAGCCTACTACCAACAGGCGGCTGCAACCCCCGGAACCCGGTTCAATATTCTCTTCGATTGAACGACGA
>JABGVY010000539.1 GCA_018645845.1 Gammaproteobacteria bacterium
AAGATCGAGTGTCACAATGGAGTGGTGACAAACAGCCTTACCCCTCCGAGTAGATCGCAGTATCGGCATTCACGATGCAAGTGAGAGAGGCGCTACCCCGAAACCTTGTGCGAAGGTGGCCGAAGCCCATGCGGGAGATTTGCGGGACACTATCATGCATTGTTATGCCACTGGTACCCAGACCGCGGGTTCGCTGACGTACGCGGGCAGGAACCCGATAAGGAAACTGGTGCCTACTTCCATTGTTTAGTTGCCATCATCATATAGTTGGCGGCCATATTCGCAGTCATAAGGCTACACCCTTTCATCAAACAAGCAGGCAACCAATCTGATTCGATACTCAAACTTTCGATCTAAAAGCCCTGTTATAATTCCTATCCTCCGGCACCAAATACCCTTCTGTTAAAAAGTTATAAATCCCCGTTAAGCCTTTATTTATAAGGTATTCTCCTCTAATTATTATATGTTAACGCACCCCAAGAAGTTTGGGGTTGGCTGGTTTACTCGCTGACCAAAAGAACAATCTTTTTTGGCCCGGTACTGGGTTCGTGCCTCATCATCAGGTCAACTTTTCCATCCCGGTTGAGGTCCGCGGTAACAACAAGTTCCGGATCAGAAGGCATGTGCACATCGATCACCATTGGCGATTTCGAAAATAGGCTGGCGTCACCTGAGCCCAGAAAAATATTAAGCTGATCTTCTCCCTCCTGAACCAGCAAGTCATCGAAGCCATCGCCATCGGCATCGCCAATCAGTACCGACGGGAAAAAGAAATCCCCCGAGCGCAGATCAAACGTTGCCTTAATGTCGCGCTTCAAATCGGGCTTAGCGGCATAAAGCCCGTTTCTCATCTGATAGAAGTTCAGGTCAATGCTGACGGCCCCGGTAACCAGAGCACCCAGCACCTTGCCGAGCCCGATATCAACGGCCGAGATCAGCATGTCTGTCTGGTTATCATTGTTAAAATCCAGCCCCTCTATTTCAAACTGGTAACCCTTGCTTTCGATGGTCGTGACCGGCTCCTTGGTAAACTCCAGCGCCCCCTTAACTTCGATACCGCGATGCAGTTGATACGATGTCTGTTTTCGAAACACACCTTGACTCTTCACAGAGATGACCAGCATATCGGTCAGCCCATCTCCGTCGAGATCCTGAAGCTTGATGAGCGCCCGCGAGAAACTGTCCGACTGATCCATATCACGCATGGAAACACTCAATTCCTCCATGCCACCGAAATCCAGATCAATACCGGTATCGACTCTTCTAGGTACCGCCAGAAAAAGCCCGTTGTCGACTTGCGGAAACACATGTAGTTGATTGTTCATCAGTACCGAAATATCGTACCGACCATCAAGCGTCATATCACCGATATATTTTTGCCGTGGTTGATACCAGGGATAGTCATTGAACGACAATTCAACAATGGGCGGCGCGCGAAGATCGATCGGCGCAGAAAAAGAACCATCAGCGCGCTGGGTGTGAATTTGGAAACCATCAAACCCCGGTATCACCAGGTCATCCATGCCGTCGCTGTTAATGTCAGTGAACAGATCAATGTGCGGTAGTGCGTCTTTAATCGCCGAGCCGTAAAGCGTGGAGATGTCAGCAAGCTTGCTTTTCTTGCCAGTATACGGATCTAGCAGGAAGGCCGCTGACTGCGTAAAGCCGAGAATGGCATCACGCCCCTGATAGTGACCCACATCAATGGCGACCAGATCAGTATCAAGTTCCTGCCCCGGCCCGGGCGTTGCATACCGCCCGGCCCTCTGAGGTACTACCGAAGCGGTTCGACGGCCTGTTTTATCGATGCGGACCAACACCAGGTCGGCAGTGTCGGTGCCAGATAAAAATGCAGCCAGGATGGTCTGCTGGCCAACTTCGCCGGTTTCAATAGTGGAGGTCTGATAGGTCACCGCAAAGGAGAGGGGTGAACAGAGCATCACAGCGACAACAAGCAGCAGCGATATTAGCCACCTGGACGAGGATACAGCGGTGGGTGCCGGGCATACCGCGTTAGTCAGTTTTCTCATTGTGTCGTGCCCCAAAATGTTCCGTCTCCGATCGTTGGTAAGCGCTGTTAATACAGCGCGTGCGCGCACCCCCCAAAATAGGTGCCGAAGCCGCCGGACGCGATCCAAACCATCCAGGCGCATCTGAGGCAACGCGCGCCCCCTGATGCCGTGCACCGACAAAAGCCGGGGCAAGGGCTGCAAAACGATCTCTTTGTCGCTAGCTGATGGTTGAAACCACAGCAGCGCATTTCTCCCTGCGCCACCAGAAAAGCACCTTGGCTAATCGCTCATCACCAGGTCAGCCAATAACCACAAACAACAAAAAACCTGGTAGCGTTTAACCACTGCAGTCATAAGGCTACATTCTTTCATCAAACAAGCAGGCAACCAACCTGATTCGATACTCAAACTTTCTATCTAAAAGCCCTGTTATAAATTCTATCCTCCTGATTTTCGAAAATGATTACTTCACATGGCCTAGATTAGTCAGCTCAGCCACCTGCTGGTTGCTGAAGCCGATCTCCCTTAGAATCTCTCCGGTATGTTCACCCTGTTTTGGGGCGGGAATCAGCTCCAGCTCAACACCCAGATAGTGCGCTGCAGGGCGCGGGTGCCGAATTTTTCCTGCGACAGGATGTTCCGATTCAGTCAACATACCGGTCGCCTCTATGTGAGGATCAGTATGAACAAGATGGGGCTCCATAACCGGCGCGACGGGTACTTCAGCGCTCTGAAGACGATCGACCACCGTCGCAACCTGATAGGGTTTTACCATCTGGTCAATAGTGTCCATCCACTCTTTATTGTGTTCACCTCGACCAACTGAGGTGTGATAACGTTTGTCATCATAGACCTCAGGCTGCAGCACCTCGCACATAGATTGCCAGTGTTTGTCTGTTCCAGGGGCGATCGCAACCAGGCCGTCAGTGCAACCGTACAATCGATAGGAGTTAAGCACATTTGGTAAATGCTGCACGTCGTCATCCAGCAACGTGCAATCCATCATCACATCGCTCCATACGAAAGCAAGATTGGATTCAATCATATTAGTCTGCACAAAACTGCCATTGCCAGATCGTTCACGATGAATCACAGCCGCAAGGATTGCCTGGGCATTCGTGTAAGCTCCAACTTTATCCGCCACCATGCCTCGAATCAGCGTAGGTTGACCGTCGCTCTTTTGCATGCCAGCCCAGCCAGACAAGCCTTGAATTAAAGGATCATACACAGGCCGATCCGCGTAAGGTCCTTCCGGGCCAAATCCTGAAGAAGCGCAATAGATGATTTTTGGGTGACGCGCCTTCACAGTGTCGTAACCAAAGCCCAATCGATCCATCACGCCAAAGCGGTAGCCTTCGACAAATATGTCAGTCGTATCCAGAAGCGACCACAGCACTTCCTTTCCCTTCTCAGATTTGATGTCAATGGCGATCGAACGTTTGCCCCAGTTTGCGTTTGCAAACCAGCCACTTATCCCATTTTTCTTACTACCAAAGTAACGAAGGCCATCACCTGCGCCGGTATCCTCTACTTTGATTACCTCGGCCCCGTAGCCCGCCAGGATATGTGTCGCGGCAGGAACGGCAATCATCTGCCCTAGTTCCAGAACACGCATGCCTGAAAGTGGCCCCTCATTGTGAGCGATCTTGTTTGCATCACTGTTCATTCCACAGTCTCCTTGTTGCATTACCAACACCATAATAGTGCCCACGTGCTTGTGTAAGACCAAGACTAGAATACTCACCGGGTCAGCCAATCACCACAAACAACAAGATACTTGGTAGCGTTTAACCACTACTCGTCATACCGCCACACTCTTCCATCAAACAAGCTAGCAACCAATCTGATTCGATACTCAAACTTTCTATCTAAAAGCCCTGTTATAATTCCTATCCTCCCTAAGATGATCGACAAATGAAAGTATTGCTAAGACTACTACCTTATATCCGGGCACATGCCTGGGCATTCTGGGGTGGTCTGGCGGGTCTTGCGAGTGCGCGTTTTTTCGAAGCGATGATCCCTCTATACGTCAAAATGGGTATCGACAACATCGCCGAAGCCCAAGCTCAACCGGGCGCCGACGCCATCACCATGGCCCACGACTCTCTCACCTACCCGGCGATCGCCATTGTTGTTTGCGTCATCTGCCAAATGCTGATCACTATGGTCAGTAGAATCCTGGTTCGACGTATCGGCATGTATGCCTCATTCGATTTGCGCAATCGCATCTACAGCCACCTGCAAAAACAGGGCCCAGAGTTCTTCATGAACTACAGTATCGGCGACCTGATGGCACGGGCTATCAACGATATCTCACTCGTAAGGCAGGTTATCGCCGGCGCTAGCCGAATGACTGCAGTACTCATTTTTACTGCTGTTGTTGGTCTGACCTTCATGGTTTCTCTGTCGTGGAAGCTAACACTAGCCCTGATTTTTCCTCTGCCCCTCATTACCATCGTAGCTTACTTATTTTCGAAACGTATCTACGCTCAGTCACACACGGTACAAGAAGGGTTTTCAACGCTCTCGACCTTCGTTCAAGAAAATCTAAACGGAATCCGTACCGTACAGGCTATGGCGCAGGAGCAGCAAGAAGTCGATCGGTTCTCACACGTCAACCAGGAGTTTGCTGACGACAACTTGACACTATTTACCACCAGCTCTCTACTCGGCGCCCTGATGCCAGTGCTGGCGGCCATCGCCACGCTCATCATCATCGGTTACGGCAGCTTTCTCGTGAGTGCTGGTGACATTACCCTCGGGACATTCGCCGCCTTCTTCTCTTATCTGGCACTCCTAATGTGGCCTGTTCGCGAGGCGGGAGCCCTGGTGACCCAGTGGCAACGTGGTGCATCCGGCACGGCAAGACTATTTGAAATTCTTGATCACGAACCTGAAATACAGGAATCCGCAGATGAAGCGTTCCCAAAACTCACCGGTCGGGTATCGCTCCAAGGACTTTCGTACCGCTATGGCAACAAGGACAATTTTGCCTTAAACGATATAAACCTAGACGTCTACCCAGGTGAAACAGTGGCCATCCTTGGCCGAGTCGGTTCCGGGAAATCTACATTGCTACGCCTTCTTGTAAGGCTACTAGACCCTACGCATGGCAACATCATGTTGGATGACCACCCTATTCAAAACTTCCCGCTCGCTTACCTGCGCGACCACGTCTGCCTAGTTCTGCAGGACCCTTTTCTGTTCGCCGATAGTCTCGGTGACAACATCGCCTACGACAACCCGGAACGGGATATCGATCAGATCTGGCACTCAGCGGATGCAGCGGCCCTGCGAGAAACCATTGAGGACTTCCCCGAAGGTCTCGATACGGTCTTAGGGGAACGAGGGGTCACACTTTCTGGCGGTCAAAAGCAGCGCACTGCACTCGCCAGAGGATTGATCAGAATGACGCCGCTTCTAATCCTTGATGATTGTTTCTCTGCTGTCGACACGGAAACCGAGGAACATATTCTTGCCGGGCTCAAGCGTATAAGAACAAATCAGACGACCATGCTGGTTTCTCATCGGGTATCGACCGCTCGACATGCTGATCGAATTATTGTTCTTGAGGACGGCCAGATCATTGAATCCGGCACCCATCAGGAGCTGATCAAACTGAGCGGCTTCTATGCCGGCCTAGAACAGACGCAGGGCAGTAACGCCAGATTGACCAAAGAGCTGGCAACATGAACGCAACCACTAAAAAAGACGAACCATTAGACCATTCCATATTCGATGCAGACATTCATGGTCAGGCGATGAACATGCGGTATCTGGGTCGCATCATGGGCTGGGTCAAACCTCACCGGAAACTGGCTGTTTGGTCAATCATCCTTGTGCTGTTTGCATCCATGCTCGCGGTATTGCTTCCCGTTGTCATCACACGGGTGGTCATCGACGGCATTATTCTCGGCGATTCAAAAGTAATGCTGCCGGATTTCGGCATGAATTCGCTAAACACGCTAATAACCGAAACAACCGGCTGGCAACCTATCATTGCGGCCTGTGTCCTTTACGGCGCTTTTACCGTGCTCTGCCACGCTGCTTATCACTTCCACCGGGTGTCCTTTGCGACCGTCGTACTTAATGCGCTTCGGGATATGCGCTACGACCTGTTTGCCCATATGGAGCGTCGGCCATCGTCGTTCTATGACAAGGTGGCTGTTGGTCGCGTCATGACCCGAATCACCAACGATGTACAGGCACTGTTTGAGCTGTTGATGGGCGTCGGTATGTTGATCGGTGAATTTGTACCGTTCTTTATCGCACTGGCCATCATGTCTGCCATCGACGTCGAGCTGACGTTATGGCTGCTGCTGGCGATACCCATTTTTACGGTGGTCACTTATTTCTTCCGTCAGGCTACGCGCCGGGTCTATCGCGCAATAAGAAATTCCGTTTCACAGCTGAATCAGAATCTGCAGGAAAATCTCTCCGGTATGCAGGTTGTGCAGTTAAGCAATCGCGAAACGCACAATCTGAATGTTTATCGTGAAGTTAATCGGGAAAACCAGAAGCAAGAGATCAGTGCCATCTATCTGGAAACCGGCTACGGTGCCTTCATGGACAATATGGTGAACGTTGCCCTGGCCGTCATCATCTGGATCGGAGGCGGCGCAGCCATCCAAGAGTCAATCTCACTGGGTAGCGTCATCCTGTTCACACAGTTTATCGACATGTTCATTCGCCCCATTAAGGTGCTCGGCCAACAGTACAACGTGCTCTTCCGCGCCATGGCGAGTGCGGAAAGAATTTTTCAGGCGTTGGACTGGCATGAGCAGATCATCGAGCCTAAGCAGCCAGTTTCCTTACCAGATAGGATAGAAGGGAAACTGGAATTCAGAAACCTCAGCTTTGGTTACGAACCGGGAAATCCAGTACTGCACAAGGTATCCGTCACCATCAATCCCGGTGAGAAGTTGGCTGTAGTCGGCCCCACGGGTTCAGGTAAAAGCACTTTAATCCGCCTGTTGGGTCGATTCTACGATTTCCCTGACAACACTATTTTTCTGGACGATATAGATCTCAAGAACCTTCACTCGAGCGAGGTACGCCGTCGCATTGGTGTCGTCATGCAGGACTTCCACATCTTCTCGGGCTCTATCCTCGACAACATCATCCTGGGTACAAAAGGGGTGTCACGGGAAGATGCCATCAGAGCAGCTTGCCTTGTCAACGCGGACTCATTTATTGAACAATTACCCGAAGGTTATGACACGCTGCTCGTGGAGCGGGGCCAAAATCTCTCTCAGGGAGAACGACAGCTACTCGCTTTTGCCCGAGTCATTGCAACCGATCCGGAAATTCTCGTTCTGGATGAGGCAACGGCAAGCATTGATACTGAAACTGAACAACTGATCCAACAAGCATTGGCCAAGATCATGGTGGGCAGAACATCAATTCTGATCGCCCATCGCCTGCAGACAATCCAGGAAGCAGACCGCATACTCGTTCTTAAAAACGGCGCAGTAAAAGAACTGGGTACGCACGACGAACTGATTGCACTTGGCGGTGTGTACCACACGCTGAACGAACTACAGTTTCAGGACGTCAACCAATCGGGTGAGTCTCTTTAGCCCCCGACATGGGGTCCATAAGTTCTGGCACTTCGTCCTGATCCCAAACCTCCGATGGTTTCCTTACAAAACGCCATTGATGTACTTCTGAGAATATCGGAGAGTGGACCAAACACCTGCTTCGAGCTCAAGAGCCAAAAAACCAAAATTGACCATGATAGGCTCACGTTCTTTGCCATTAACTTCAAAGTGCCAACCCATATCGAATGGGATGGAGAAAAACAAAACCCCCGCTCCATTGGGTCGAGCTATCGAGTTTGTTGGGTGACACTTGGAACGTAACCGCGAGCCTGAAGATCGCAAACGCACCCGAGGACCTGCGTTTACTGAATCTGAACTACATCAACAGGGTTTTGACCCAGCGGTGATCTAGAACGTCTGATTACGACGTAATACAAGGTATCAGATAACGAGGATTGAAAAACATGAGAAAATTTCTGGGCGTGGTTTTAGTGATGGCTTCTTCCGTCTCATTTGGGGCCGAGTGCTCTAATCTACTTAATTTTAGTGCCGAGCGTCTGAGGGCGAGTGATACGCTCGACTTTTGCGACGCGTTCGCCGGTAAAGCGCTGCTTGTCGTAAATACCGCAAGCCGCTGCGGGTTCACCCCACAGTTCGAAGGACTTGAAGGCTTATATCAAGCGTACAAGAACGACGGTTTAGCCATCGTGGGATTCCCATCCAATGACTTTCGACAGGAACATAGTGATGCTGAAAAAACGGCCGAAGTCTGTTACGTAAATTATGGCGTCACCTTTGACATGGTCGCAGAGAGTTCAGTTACGGGCGCCAGCGCAAATACGCTGTTTCAACGTCTCAGCCGAGAAACAGGAGAGTCACCGAGCTGGAACTTTAACAAATACCTAATTTCTCCCGACGGGAAAACCGTTCGTTATTTTAATTCGGGGGCTAGTCCAAGAAATGGCGCTCTAGAGACCGCCGTTAAGTCAATGCTCTAGAAAAGGTTTTGACAATACGAGGACAGAAAAGACCGATAGCTTGTAACAATACTATTGCGGTCTGGCCCAGCACCGTTTGCCGGGCCTCATTTGTATTAAAAAAAACAGAAAACCCCGTTTTACTAAACTTTTCCCCCTATCAAGGTCCACGACTATCTGTACCCTGCACTGCACGTCAGTACGCAGGCCCAGTTCCGCTACCTTTGTCAGGCGTACCTGATATGTGAGGTTGGAAGAAAGAGCCAGCACCTTGGTCGATTCGGAGCTACATTCTGGTGCGGCGCTCTCGCTGTTTCTCCAACACACCTGGCGCGCTTTTACTCGAAGACATCCAGATCATTCGCGAGAATGACTTTACCATCATATTTTTCCTTAACTTCATTCAACATACTTTCTTCGTCGGCACCGAAGAACAACAAGTGATAGAGAATCAATAAACCAGGTTTTGCGCGACTGGCGAGTTCA
>JABGVY010000484.1 GCA_018645845.1 Gammaproteobacteria bacterium
CGCCGATAGTTTATCTCCTGCACCCGGGTGTCCCGAATTGACTGCGCGGGATAACCATTCTTTTGCTGCTTCTGTATCTTGGGTAACACCAATACCGTCCATCAGCATAATACCAACGTTGTACTGGGCCGACGGATGCCCTTGGAAAGCGGACTCGAGGTACCAGTGGAAGGACTGCTCAAGGTCAACTTCGGTACCCTCGCCATACTTGTACATCATGGCTAAAATAGCCTGAGATCTGGCGTCGCCTATGCTGGCTAACTCTGTAAAAGCCTTGAAAGCTGTGGCGTAGTCCTTGTTACGATAGGCTTGAGATGCTGCTTCGACATCAGCAATAGCGCGGAATGAGAAGGCAAGCAGGAGGATAATGATCAAAATTCGCATGTTAGGCATCCTAACATGCTGACTTTTAGCAGTGCTAACGCCAGATCAAGGATCAATATTGTGAAGTTGAACCATTTCGGCGCATTATTGGACACAGTCATCATAAGGAGTTGTAAACAAGCAAATATGTCAATTGATGATCTCGAGACAAAGCGAGGCGGCGACGACGCTGAGCATTTGGAACTGTTGAAACGGATAGCCGTGAAGGACAGGTTTGCCTTCGAGAAACTCTATAATCGTATGCACCCTCAGCTTACAAGGTATCTGAGTCGAATATTGCGCAGGCCAGAACTGGTGGAAGAAGTCGTCTCCGACACTCTGTTCGTCGTCTGGGAGAAGGCCTCAGGGTTTGAAGGGCGATCAAAAGTTTCGACATGGATTACCGGCATTGCTTACCTCAAGGGGATTAAAGCCCTGGATAAGCTGAAGAAGATGCCGGAGCAAAATGCAGAGGAAATACATGAATACGATAATCTTGCGGACAGCCA
Organism: Gammaproteobacteria bacterium; assembly: GCA_018645845.1. Classification (GTDB taxonomy): domain Bacteria; phylum Pseudomonadota; class Gammaproteobacteria; order Pseudomonadales; family Azotimanducaceae; genus UBA9659. The sequence continues at coordinate 873 of JABGVY010000484.1, forward strand.
GAATCTCATTAGCAAGATAGGATTGGACGAGTGGTTGGGAAACGGCCTGGACCGAATATCGGCTGACCAGCGCAGCGTTGTTGAATTGACTTATTTTTCGGGACATTCTTATCTGGAAATAGCTGAGATAATGAACTGCCCCGTAAACACCGTAAAGACGAGGATGTTCCACGCCCGCCGACGGTTAGCGAAATTGTTGCCAGTGCTTGAACATCATTCTGACAGCAACAAAGTGGATGAAATTATTAGAGAAAAAGATGCCGATCAAAAGGTATTGCCCAAAGACGGTATAGGAAGAGAGTAGAAATTGGTCAAGCGTAAAGAACACGAACAGACAATGTTAATGTTGCCCTGGTATATTAACAATACGCTAGGAGGGCGGGACGCTGATCTTGTGCTGCGCCATCTGGCTCATTGTGAGGACTGTCAGGAAGAGCGTGATCGGCTGTATGAGCTTCAGCAGATTGTCAGCGAGCCCGATCCGATAACGCAGGATAGCAATAGCTCTTTTCGAAAGGTGCTCACTCGTATAGATGTGTCGGAGAGGAACAAAGCTAGTGTGCAGGAGGTTCCGATTCGAACCCGCCGCATCCAGGGCTTTCCTGTTGGTTTGAGGACGGCTGCGCTCGCGGCTTCAGTGCTGGCGCTAGTGATTGGTGGGACCCAGTTTTTGAGCCCGGGCCCGGCAGGAGACGAGTTTCAGACATTAAGTCTTGAGCCGCTGGAACCCGTGAATTACGAGTCCGGTAAGGTTGAGCGTTTGGAGTTAGGTTTCAAAACACCGATTCCTGCGATGACGCTCAGGAAGGCGCTCATCGAAACAGGCTCAAATATCGTTAGTGGACCTGATGAGAACGGTAGCTACATCGTGGAGTTGGTGGTGCCTAACGAGACCAGTTCAGATATTTTCCTGAATCGACTTCAGCAAATTGATGGTGTTGAGTATGCGGACTTCACGAACCGGTAGCGCCATAGTCCTGCTTCTTTTCATTGTGGGTTGTGCGTCAAAGCAGCCATTGGACCGCTACGCCAGTAATGTTGTGTTTACTGTTCCTTATGCACAGTCAGGCAATCAACTTGCGAGTGGCTTCACCCAACAGACGCCAGTGGACAGCCCGGCTGCTCAAAACCTTATTCAGGCTGTACTCCGGTTCCATGGCCTAACGAAGGTCTCGCAGTTCACTATTGAAGCTCTCAATGTAGAAGCTGTGGTTGCGGGGTTTGGCCCCAGTCGAAACCTTGATGACGTGGTGTCTGACCTTTCCGAAGACAAGAGGGTCCAATCAGTACAATCCTTAAAACCCTATACGCTAATGTCCTACAACGATCCGTACTTTGCGCTGCAAAGTACGGTTAATGGGGATCAAATAGATAGTATCCACCAGATTTCTACAGGTAAGAATGTCGTGGTTGGGATTGTCGACACCGGTGTTGATCGATGGCACCCGGAGTTAATCAATAACATTGTGTATACTAAAAATCTGGTTGATTCTGATCAGGATTCTTTCGACAACGATGAGCATGGTACAGCGGTTGCTGGAGTGATTGCATCGGCTGCGAATAATGACCTTGGCATCGTTGGTGTCGCCCCTGACGTTCAACTGATGGTCTTCAAAGCCTGCCATCAGGAAAAGACATCTCGGCGAACCTCATGCGATTCATTGTCAATCATCAAGGCGTTGAGTGATGTTCTGGTGCAGCAACCAGACATTTTGAACCTCAGCCTGTCGGGCCCAAGAGATGCCATTATTGAGCGGTTGCTTCGGGAGGTATACCGCAATGGTATCGTCGTGCTAGGTGCTGTTGACGAATCCAGAGGGCTGGCTGAGTCCTTTCCTGCAAATATGGAGGAGGTCATCGCGGTTGGTACCGCAATCAATATCGGGGGTGGATTTACCGATGTATTGCTTGCTCCTGGGACTGACATGTTAACAACAGCGCCAGGTGCCACTTACGGTTTTAAATCAGGTAGTTCAATGGCGACCGCCTACGTGTCGGGGATAGTAGCATTGATGAAAGAGCATAATCCGGCACTATCCAATGCCGAGGTTTATGGAGACCTGCGTGCTTCAGCACGGTTTGATGAGAACGATCTGCCGGTCATCGATATGTGTCGGGCAGTAAACACGACAATAGAATCTGCTCACGAATGTGAACGGATTCCAAGCATGGCCGGGAGTGGTCAGGGTATTACAAGTAGTTTCCAGCTAGCGAATTAACCGTTTCGAAAAATTCCGCCTGGGTTTCTGCCAGTATCTCAGCAACCGGTTTTACCGATTCAATGCGACCTGCGACCTGACCCGACAACGGAATCGCTGCTTCCATGTCCCCGCCGAAGTAAAGATCCAGTGCGCTACCGAATTCAGACATAACATTGGTCTCCGGGTCCCGCTCAAGTCGTGACGTTCGCTCGGTTCGAAGCGCTCGAAGCGCCGGAGAGTGGAATTTGTTAAGAAATACCGTACCGGTTTCCTTGGCATCGACAATCGCACTTTTCCAGTTATCGTGGACCGGGGACTCGGCTGCAGAAACCATTCGAGTGCCCATCTGGATGCCTTCCGCACCGAGGGAAAAGGCGGCTGCCATGGTTTTGCCGTCGATAAATCCACCTGCAGCTATGATGGGTACGTCCACTTTGGAGCGAACCAGTGGCAGCAGAACCATGGAGGCTACGTCATTGGGGTTCTTGAATCCGCCGCCTTCGCCGCCTTCCACAATCAGGCCATCAACGCCTGCCGCCACGGCTTTTAGTGCGGCGTCCAGGGTTGGTACGACATGAAATACCATGAGACCGCCGGCTTTAAGGTCCGCTGTATACTTCATTGGGGATCCTGCAGAAGTCGTGACGAATTTGACTCCCTGGTCAATTACAAACTGAACGATATTGGGGTCCCTAACAAACGCTTGGGCGATATTGACGCCAAATGGTTTGTCAGTCAGATCCCGCATTTTTTTGATCTCAACCTTGATCGCGTCCAGTTCACCGGAAGAAGTCTCGATGATTCCCATGCCACCCGCATTGCTGACCGCGGAGGCAAGTTGCGAGCGTGCAATCCAGCCCATAGGTGCCTGGACGATGGGTAGTTCAACTCCCAGCATTTCTGTTACGCGATTTTCAAATTTCATGGAGTCTCTCGGATACGCTCAAAGTGGCGGTAAGTATAGTCAATGTTTGAGGTGAAGGTTTTTTCCTCGACGAGGTTGAAATTATCCGGTACATCCGGAAACAGGATGTCGCCGTCGACCTGGGTATGAATGGTCGTTAGGTGGATTTCGTCGGCCAGGGGCAGGGCTTGTCGGTATAGCTGACCACCACCGGCAATAAAGATGGGCTTGTCTAATTCAATAGCTCGGGCAATTGCCCGCTCCAGGCTGTTGTTGGTTTCACATCCGGTAATAGCAAAATTCGTATTCCGACTGACCACAATTGTGGTTCTGCCGGGCAGAGGGCGGCCAATGCTCTCGTAGGTCTTACGACCCATAATTAACGTGCCATTCATGGTGATCCGCTTGAAAAGAGCCTGCTCACCCTTAACTTTCCATGGGATCTCCAGGCCGCGACCAATAACCTGGTTCTCTGCCTGTGCGGCAACTATTGCAACCTTCACATGTGTTCCACTGTCTGAATGCCCAGGAGAGCGAGACCATGCTTCAGGGTCTTCGCGCTGAGATCACATAATCTCAAACGAGAGTCTCGTACCTCATCATCAGCCTTCAGGACCGGGCAAGACTCATAGAACGTCATAAAGTGTTGGGACAGGTCGAAAAGGTAATTGCACAGAATGTTTGCCTGATAGTCCTCGACAACACTTTCCACTGCCTCAGGGTACTGCAGTAGCCGGGTGGCGAGGGCTATTTCTGCCTGTTCGCGTAGATTGAATGGGCTGTTAATGTCTCCGCTGTTCAATTTGGCGCGGCGAAAAATGCTCATGATTCTGGTGTAGGCGTATTGAAGGTAAGGCGCAGTGTTGCCTTCGAACGACAACATAGTGTCCCAGTCAAAAATATAGTCAGTGGTGCGGTTTTTGGACAGTTCGGCATACTTGATAGCGCCAATGCCGACTACCCGTGCAATATGATTGCGGTCTTCTTC
>JABGVY010000116.1 GCA_018645845.1 Gammaproteobacteria bacterium
ACTCTTCCAGGTTTGCTGAAGATCAAAACTGTTAAGAAGCCTTCTCGTCCTGCTCGTAAAGGTGTCCCTAATCCTTTCCGTCCAGGTGAGCTGATGGATGTTGCGGCCAAACCTGCAAGCACCAAGATCAAGGTCCTGCCGCTTAAAGGCCTGAAAGAGTTTGTTTAAAGTACAACTTTAATCGAACTGAAAAAGGCCGCAATCTGCGGCCTTTTTTATGGCGCCAAGCCAGGGGCTTCCTGGCGACACAGCTCCGACATTCGGACCGAAACGATGGCGCTTTCAAGCTGGGCCAACCGGACCGGGATCTGAACCGCTCTCATCTTGACTAAGATGAGCCAAAGCTCCAGCGTTCTCCTCCCAATTCTGCCCATCAAAATCCTGAACAACGACTTCACCAAAAGTAGCGGTATCAACACACCGAAAATTGACGCTGTAACCATCGGGATTCGAACGGGGGAGATAGAAAGGTTTTACACCGCAGGTTTTGCAGCAGTAGTGTTTGGCAACACCTGTATTAAATGTATAGGTCGTTAACTCATCCCAACTGGTGATTAAGTTAAAAGCGCTCCGGGGAATGATAAGATGCAGGAAACCGACCCTATCGCAGATTGAACAATTACATCGATGCACATGAACATCCGGTTCCGAGTCAAACTCGAACCGAACATTTCCACAATGACAATCGCCTCGATGTAACATGAGATATACCTTTCCAAATACACAGCGAGCATTTACAACATCTATAGGCAAAAAATACCATTATGAGAGCATCAAAGTACACTATCGCCACCCTGAAAGAGACGCCTGCAGACGCGGAAATCATCAGCCACCAGCTTATGATCCGTGCCGGTCTGATTCGCAAGCTCGCCTCCGGCATTTATTCGTGGCTACCAATGGGTTTTCGTGTCCTGCAGAAAATCGAGAATATCATCCGGGAAGAAATGAACGCCTCAGGCGCACAGGAGGTGATGTTACCCGTGGTTCAGCCCGCTGAGCTGTGGCACGAATCAGGACGATGGAGCCAGTATGATGAAGGGCTTTTACTACAGTTCACAGATCGACACGATCGTGAATTTTGTTTCGGGCCAACTCACGAGGAGGTTATTACAGACCTGGCGCGCGGAGAGCTAAAGAGCCACAAACAGCTTCCGGTTAACTACTATCAGATCCAGACAAAATTCAGAGATGAAACGCGACCAAGGTTTGGTGTTCTTCGCTCACGAGAATTCACCATGAAGGATGCCTATTCATTCCATACGGACCAGGCGTCCCTGAATGAAACCTACGAGGAGATGCACGACGCGTACTCCCGAATTCTGACTCGTATGGACCTGGACTTCAGGCCTGTGCTTGCGGATTCCGGCAGCATTGGCGGCAGTGCCTCTATGGAGTTCCATGTGCTGGCGGAATCTGGCGAAGACAAGATCGCATTTTCCAGCCAGAGTGACTACGCAGCAAACGTCGAAATGGCTGAAGCCCTAGCACCGGTATCAGAGGATGCTGATCTGCTAGACACTGAGGAGCTCTCGACTCCGGGCGTTAAAACCATCGAGGATCTCTGCAAAGCCTTAGATGTCACCGCGAACCGGACTATCAAAACGTTAATCGTCAAAGGTAGCGAATCGAACCTGGTTGCACTGGTGTTGCGCGGAGATCACCAGTTGAATGCGATCAAGGCAGAAAAAATCGACGCTGTTGCCGCACCGCTGACGATGGCAAACGATACAGAAATAAAGGCAGAGATTGACGCTAGTACGGGATCCATTGGCCCACAGGGGCTATCTATGCCTATCATCGCTGATCGAAGCGCTGCGGCACTGCACAACTTCATTGCCGGCGCCAACAAGGATGACTTCCACATATGCAATCTCAACTGGGAGCGAGATGTCAGGGCAACCGCCATTGAAGACATTCGCGACGTCGTAGAAGGGGACCCAAGCCCTGACGGCAAAGGTGAGATCATGTTCAAGCGCGGCATCGAAGTAGGCCATATCTTCCAGCTGGGCGATAAATATTCCAAATCGATGAACGCGACCGTTCTGGATGCATCCGGCAAGGCCGTTGTGATGCAAATGGGTTGCTACGGTATGGGTGTGACCCGGCTGGTCGGCGCTATTATCGAGCAGAACCATGATGAAAACGGCATCATCTGGCCAGAGAGTATTGCTCCGTTCAGAGTGATCGTGATCCCGATTAACGCTCACAAGTCCGAACAGGTTCGAGCCACTGCCGAATCCCTGTATGCAGAATTAACGGCTAAGGGAGTGGAGGTATTGCTGGACGATCGTGAAGACGTACGACCCGGCGCAAAGTTTGCCGACGCTGAACTGATGGGTATTCCTCATCGAGTGGTGATTGGCGATCGCGGGCTTGATAATGGCGTCGTGGAGTATGTTGACCGCCGCGAAGGTGACAATAAGGACCTTACCCTGGATCAGGTCCGGGCTTTGTTTCTCTGACACCCATGGCTTCCTTAATCCCCATAGCGGACAACAGCGACGCCTCTGTCTGGGGACCCACCATGACGCCTGCAATTCTGCCCTCAGGGTCAATAAGAACTGTGGTTGGTAATACCTCGGGCATCTCGATGCCCAGGTGGGCACCCGGGTCTTCCAGGTAAACAGGGAAGGTTATGCCCATCTTCTCGACCTGCCTTGTTATCTCCTCGCCTTCCGGGGCATCAAAGTTGACCCCAAAAACGACAACGTTATCGTTACTTTCATTCAAACTGATCAGCTCCGGGATTTCCCTAATGCAGGGCGCACACCAGGTAGCCCAATAGTTAATGACCTGCCACTTCCCCCGTATATCGGAATATCGGTAACCGTTACCATCAGTGTCAAAAAAATCCGGGCGCTGGCTACAGGCACATAGCACAACCAGCGAAACGACAACCAATACTCTGAGCTTCAACTCTTTTCTCCCCTATACAACTGTTCCAGATCCAATTCAAACATCACGCGCCGCTCTTCAAACGATTTTGTCAGCTTCTCGTTGACCTGCTTCTCCCAGGCTTCACCAGCGACGGTGAATCCTGCTGGTAGCGGCCAGGGCAAATCCCGATACAGCGACCAGAGTGTCACTTCATTTAAATCCTTCGATAAAACAAGACCGCCTTTCTCAACTACACGTATCAGCCCAAGTGTCAGCAGTCGGCTTTTGTAGTCGTGCCAGGCCTGCATATCCACCCGGTGGCTCAGGCTCGTAATCGTCCTGTCGGTCACCACTTCACCCAACCGATGACAACGGAAGAATTCATGCAGAATGATCAGTATCTGCACCAGTGGCGGTTCCATCTGCGGACTCCGCTGTGACCTGAACAATCCCATATTCTTGTTGAGTTCTGCACCGAAAAGAACAATTGTCCACGACACATACAACCAGATCAGGAACAATGGAACAGCTGCATAAGTGCCGTAAATCACCGCAAAATCGGTCATGGCCATGACACTCCCGAACAAATGCTTTACCAGTTCAAAACCAACCGCCACCACAGCGGCGGCGATTACCCCATGCCTGAAAGGCACCTGGCAATTTGGCACAGCGACGTACATCAGTGTGAAAAATACCGTACTCAGAGCCAGCGGGACAATCCCGAACAACTTTGACGCACCAACACCGGTAATGATCGGCAAAGAGAAGAGATAGGTCGTGCTGGCAAGGCCCAGAAACATCAGAACGGGTCCAAGCGTCAGGATTGCCCAGTACATCAAAATGCGTTGGAAGCCCTGCCTTGGTTCACGGATACGCCAGATATCATTAAATGATTTTTCGATCGTGTGCATCATCAGGAAAGCCGTGAGGCCGACAACTATCAGGCTAGGCCCTGACAGGCTCATTGCCTGAGACGAAAATTGCTGGATATATTCCTGTACAACCGACACGGATTCCGGCACCACATTATCGAATACAAAATCCTGCAGCAGGTCGCCCACGCCACTGAATGCTTCAAACGCCTCCAGCACTGTGTAGGTGATTGTGAGCAGAGGCACAACAGCAAACAAGGTCTGGTAGGTCAGGGCGGCAGCGGTCGACTGGCAACCATCCTCGGAGTAATTTTTTACCAGCAACTTGAAAAAACCCCAGACCGCTTGAATCTTTGGCATTAGCATACGAGTTGTTAACATTCAGCTATGTATTTCATGAGAAACGACTATGACTTTAGTTACCATTTATCACAACCCTAAATGCTCCAAATCCAGACAGACGCTTGCCCTGCTGGAAGAACGGGATCTGGAATTGCGTATCGTGCCCTACCTCGAATCGCCGCCATCAAAAAGTGAACTCGCTGACATCGTAAAAATGTTAGGCATTGCGGCGGCTGACATTGTCAGGACTGGTGAAAATGAGTACCAGGAATCCGGGTTAACGGCAGAATCATCCGAAAATGATGTTTTGGACGCAATCCTAGTCGCACCAAAGTTGATGCAGCGCCCGATCGTCATTTGCGGGAATCAGGCACGAATTGGAAGACCACCTGAGTCGGCCCTGGAGATTCTCTAGGCGATACTAGGCAACCTCTGATTAGTGTCCATTTCCGCCATCACTGCGTTCGGGACGCCCCTAAAACCGTGCGCCCCTGCCTTGTCCTGACAAAAATGTTCTATAAATCAGAGCTTCCCTAGTGAATGATTTTTTCGCGTTCTTCTTCAATATGAACCGGTTCGGGATCAAAGTCCCCAGCCTCGAACACATCATTGCTGGCTTTCACTTCATAGCGTCGGCTTACCACCTGACCATCGAGAACCCCGGGCAACAGCTTCAGGAATTCTTCCATGTGGTCTGTTTCAAAATGTCCCTGAAGCGCGTCTACGGACTCCCACTCCTGAAAAAGAAGCAACGTGTTGGGGTCAGTCAGACCAACGTAGAACTCGTAACTGATGCAACCCTCCTCTTCCTGGCTAGCCTTAGCCATCTGGCGCATCAATTCGAGAGCGTCATCTCTGACTTCAACTTTAACGGGAAACGTACCATGAACAATAATCATCGAGAGCAACAAACTTGGGTGGAGTAACCTTCAGTATAACGCCAAACATGAGGCGTTTCACGTTGGCGGGATAACCCGCCCCCGCCGGCCTCTTCAGCGATCTTGACGTGCGGTTAAGGGCGACCTGACTTGTATCACAGGCTTAGCTAAGTTCTTCTGGCAGCAAATTTCCCTGGCCAGGCCCCAGCAGGACCAGCGACCCGGGAATGTCTTCGTTAACATTAATGTCGCTCCGCGATGTAACCGATACCATTTTGTTTGAACGCATTCGCAATTTCTTCCAGGATTGCAGGATCATCAATGGTAGCGGGTGTTTCGTAGGGCTTTGTATCAACAATTTTCCGGATAACCTGCCTTAATATCTTTCCGGACCGGGTTTTAGGCAGGCGTAGCACCCTCACTATTCGCTTAAAGTTCGCAAACGCTCCAACGTCCTTGCGGACCATCGCCACCAGTTCGTCTTCAAGAGTAGCTAGTTCGATATTGACCCCGTCCTTAATCACAACCATGCCTACCGGCACCTGGCCTTTGTCTTTATCCTCAATACCTACCACCGCACATTCGGCCACCGCAGGATGAGCAGCAACAACCTCTTCCATTTGTCCCGTCGACAATCGATGTCCAGCAACGTTAATCACATCATCGGTCCTGCCCATGATGTACAGATAACCATCAGTATCGATATAGCCGCCATCACCGGTGTGATAATAACCCGGGTATTCATTAAGGTAGGACTCGACATAGCGCTGGTGGTCCCCCCATACAGTTGGCAAGCACCCGGGAGGGAGCGGCAGCTTAATCACTACGGCGCCTTCTTCATCGGCATTTAACGGCTCGCAGCTCTCTGAAACAACCTGAACGTCAAACCCCGGCACCGGCATCGCCACCGACCCCGCCTTTGCTTCGGCGGGCTCTAAACCCATCGGTATACAGGCGACGGGCCAACCGGTTTCGGTTTGCCACCAGTGATCAATTACGGGCACCCCCAGTATTTCGCATAGCCATTCATAGGTTGATGGATCTGTTCGTTCACCGGCAACAAATAAGCTGCGGAGATGACTGAGATCATACTCTGACAGCAGACTCGCTTCGGGGTCTTCCTTTCGGATCGCACGGAAGGCCGTTGGCGCGGTAAAAAAGACATTCACTTTGTAATCAGACAGAATTCGCCAAAATGTTCCTGCGTCCGGCGTACGCACTGGTTTGCCTTCGAACAAAATAGTGGTGCAACCAGCAAAGAGCGGCCCATAGACAATATAAGAATGACCAACCACCCAACCCACATCAGAGGCTGCCCAGAAGACTTCCCCAGCGGCCAGGTTATAGAGATTTTTCATGCTGTAGGTTAACGCTACGGCATGGCCGCCATTATCCCTGACTACGCCTTTTGGTTTTCCTGTCGTCCCCGATGTGTAAAGGATATATAAAGGATGAGACGACGGGAGCGAAACAGGATCTACGGGCGATGCCACTGCCAGCAGTGAATCCCAGTCCTTGTCCCACGGATTGGCCATTTCCGCGACTGACTCCTGGCGCTGGTAAACAAGACAATGGTCAATTTTGTGCTCACTGATTTGAAGCGCCTCGTCGATCAGTGGCTTGTAGGCGATAACGTTGGAAAATTCTATGCCACAGGATGCGCACAAGATTGCTTTGGGTGTTGCATCGTCAATCCTTGTCGCCAGTTCTTTTGCGGCAAAACCGCCGAACACCACCGAATGAATAGCACCTAAACGTGCGCATGCAAGCATTGCAATGACGGCTTGCGGAATCATCGGCATATAGATAATGACTCTATCGCCCTGACTGATACTTAACGAAGCGAGTACACCGGCAAACGTTGCGACTTCATCCCTTAACTCACTATAGGTGTAAGAGGCCGTTGAATTCGTAACAGGTGAATCGTAGATCAACGCGGTCTGATCACCGCGACCCTGCTCTATGTGATAGTCAAGGGCCAGATAAGACGAATTGAGCTCACCGTCCGAGAACCACGCATCATTACCGTTAGTGTCTTTCCCGAGCACGGAACCGGGCGACTTATACCAGGCAACACTAGCGGCCTGTTCCGCCCAATACTCTTCGGGGTGTGCCAGGGATCGTCTAAATGCTGTCTTATAGTCACTCACAATGGTTCACCATTAAAAAAACATAACATTAGGCACTAGAGACAAAAAAGGGGCTAAAAGCCCCTTTTATTTACGCTAGCGTCTTTTTCGGCGCTTCTTCATCGCTTCCAGCTGAGCTTTGTTAGGCTGGGCCCTCAATAGCTTCCGGTAGAGAACAGACTTCTTGGATATCTTTTTATGCCGCACATAAAAGTCGACAGCTTTCTGCCAGGCCCCTTTTAAACCATGCAGGTTAATAGACACAGTGGTGTTAACGATTTTATCAAGTTTCGTTGACATGATACCAATTTGAAAAACAGGGGTACGCGTACCACTCTTCTCTGTTTTCATTCTAAACAGAATGCCTCGAACTTTCCCTTTGGTATCAAACAATGTGGATCGAGCGGCTTCGGTTTTGGCTTTGGCCTGTTGCTTTGCCAAGACAGAGTCTCTTGATTCGGCTTTAGCTTTTACCTTGGCACGATCTGCGCCTCTCATTCTTTTCCCATTGGCCTTTAATGAGAAATATTCCTGAAAAGTTTTACCCGCAATCTGACGTCTAACTCGAAACCCGTGAAACCTTGTCGTGTCCAGTAGTTCTACGCTCATTTCGTTTTCCTGTTTTTATCTGTTTTCGGGCGCGCTCACTCCCGCACTATCACTTTATCACTCTGTCGCTCTATCGCCGGATCCCCCTCAAACCAAACGTGAGGACAATTTGGCGAGGCCCAATAGTAACGCATATTTTCAACCATAGGAGAAAACTTCCGACTATTCATTGAGTTTTCCTGGACTATTCGTCGGCGACGTTTACCACCGCTCCGGATTCGACCAGATCATTAATTGCCGCCTCGCCAAGACCCGCTTCCCGCAACACTGTGAGCGTGTCCTCACCGGGAATGCGAGAACCATGGCTGACACCTACTTCAGATCTTGAGAACCGAGGCGCCGGCGCCGGCTGGACAATACCGTCTAATTCAATAAACGAATCCCTCGCGACGTGGTGTGGATGATTAGGAACTTCATCCAGTGCCAGCACGGGGGCGAAACAGACATCCGAACCTTCCATAATGTCGCACCACTCGTCTCTTGTTTTGGTTTTGAATACTTCGGCGAGCTCAGCCTTAAACTCAACCCACTTGCCCTGCTCCATTTGCGCACTGAACCTGTCGACATCAAGACCGGCCTTCTCAACCAACAGCGCATAGAACTGGGGCTCGATCGAGCCAAGTGAAATATATTTGCCATCCCTGGTCCCATAGGTACCGTAGAAATGAGCGCCGCCATCCAGCAAATTGGTACCCCGGTCCATACTGAAAACACCGGCCCCATGCATGGTAAAGAACATCGACATCAAGGTTGCAGCGCCGTCAATCATGGCTGTATCCACGACCTGGCCCTTCCCCGATTTCTGTGCCTCCAACATCGCGCATACAAGACCAAACGCCAGGAACATACCACCACCGCCAAAATCACCAACCAGATTAAGGGGCGGCACGGGCTTGCCGCCGGCCTCGCCTATCGAATGCAGAGCACCCGCAAGGGCAATATAGTTAATATCGTGACCGGAGGCCTGCGCCATCGGGCCTTCCTGACCCCAGCCAGTCATGCGACCGTAGACCAGTTTACCATTGCGCCCCATGCATTCTTCCGGACCAACACCCAGCCGCTCGGTTACCCCAGGGCGGAAACCTTCAAATAGTGCGTCGGATGATTCGCAAAGCTTCAGGACAACCTCCCTGCCTGCATCGCTTTTAAGGTCAACGGCAATGGACTTGCGTCCCCTCGTCAACACATCTTTTGGTCTGTATGCCGGACCACCTGCGCGGTCTACCCTGATGACCTCTGCGCCCATGTCAGACAGCAACATCCCGCAAAATGGTCCCGGGCCAATGCCCGCAAGTTCTATGATTTTAGTACCTGTTAAAGGTCCCATGTATCTGACTCCACTGTATTTGGCAAAGCTGTATTTAGTCACATCCTAATTTGCAGGGCAAACGAAGGCTTAATGATTGATCAGCAGATGAGGTGACGATCAAGATGGGCTATCATTGCCGCCCCGTGTAACCACTAGAGTAAGCGAAACCCAAGACCATGGACCTGCTAGAACATATTGAAATTGAACCTCCTGTCCCCGCCCGCTCAACTGTCATCTGGCTGCATGGCCTGGGTGCAGATGGTCATGATTTTGAGCAGATTGTGCCAGAATTGAAACTTCCCGAAGACTCAAGCGTTCGATTTATCTTCCCGCACGCCCCTATTCGACCAATCACCATTAACGATGGCGCTGAAATGCGCGGCTGGTATGACTTTATCCCTCATTCCGAAACAGCGGGTCATAACGACATCATTGAATCGTCAGGCCAGATCGAGGATTTAATTGATCATGAAATGAAGCGCGGCATCCCCTCACAAAATATTTTGCTGGCAGGATTTTCCCAGGGAGGAGTCATTGCATTACATACAGGCACGCGCTGCCAGCAAAGAATTGCCGGCATCCTGGCGATCTCAACCTACCTGCATGACTTCACCGGCACGGAAAACGACATGACCGATGCCAACCTTGCTATCCCGATCATGATGGCACACGGCACTCACGACCAGATGATTCCAATCATGCGGGCGGCAACATCACGAGAAAACCTGATCCGACTCGGATACGACGTCCGATGGTTCGACTACCCGATGGAACATCAGATTTGCCTGGAAGAGGTCGAACAGATCGCCGCTTTCTTTCAGGAAGTCCTGCCTAAATGACGACAGAAATCCAGCTAACACCAAGCTCCAGCGCGTGGCTCGAGTGTGTACTGGCTAATTTCGATGAGTTCCTCATAGACCATGCGGCTAACGAGCGCAAAGCCTCTTCCATGGCAATGTCTCTCGTAGCCCACTACCCCGACAAACCTGACCTGGTGGGCGAGATGGTGGATCTGGCGCTAGAAGAGTTAACCCATTTCAAACAGGTTATTCGCCTGATGCAGGAAAGAGGCCTTTGCATGACGCCTGATGAGAAAGACCCTTACGTCAACCAAATGCGCAACCACGTTCGAGGTGACACACAAGACTATTTCCTGGATAGGTTACTGTCGGGCGCGGTTATTGAGGCAAGGGGTGAAGAACGGTTCCGCCAGCTTGCCGATCATCTGAAAAACGAAAAGTTGAAGGCTTTCTATATGGCCCTCGCCAATTCCGAGCAAGGCCACCATCAGTTGTTTCTTCGCCTCGCTTCACAGTATTTCACCGACCAGATTGTAGACAAGCGATTGGCCGAGTGGCTAGTGATAGAAAAAACCGTCATTGAAGGTATTCCTGTCCGCAGCCGTCTCCACTAGGAACCGTTCACACGGAGATCTGCAACAGGGACTTTCACCAGGGACCTACACCAGAGACCTACACCATGAAAATGGATGTGCAGAACGAAGCGATCACCAAATATCTGGACCGATATGCAGAAGCGGAAGCTGCTATCAAACTGCCAGGACACCACTATGACTACAGCCTGGTCATTCCTGCATTTAACGAAGATCACGAAAGTGTGCTCAAAGTCTGGCAACAGATAAAGCCT
>JABGVY010000486.1 GCA_018645845.1 Gammaproteobacteria bacterium
AGACTATATTTTACGCGCAGCGAGCGGAGATTTTTGCCTGCCAGGCGCAGTTGACTACCAGCCCTTGCACTCGGATGTAAATGACTGGTTCGAAGGCGGCAAGACACCATTTAGTTCTTTTTTTGACCTGCGTGGCCAGGTCTGCCTGCGAGACTTGCCTGTGCCCTATATTTGCGCAAATTTCCTGCCGCAGGATGTGACTCCATTGAATGGAGCGACTCGCCAGATTCCGGGTACGCAGAATTCTCGAGCAAAAATACCCAATCTGAAAGAAGAGCCAGAGTGGATGAAACTGAGTACGGTTTGTCCGGCACCGGCGGGAGCGATGATGCTTAGAGATGTTCGAGCCTGGCACGGTGGAACACCCAACCTTTCTGATGCGACGAGAGCGATCCCGAATTTGGAATTCTATGCGCCCTGGTTCCGCGAGCCCCTGGTGCCGGGCATTAGCTATCAAGATTACAATAAGCTCTCAGCCCATGCTCAACAACTGGTCAGATTCAGCGTCATGGACTCAAGTGAAGAACTGGTGACGGGTACAACACTTCGGGCACCTTGATCTAGAAAAGCATGAGTCAAGAAGGTTTGAATATTTAAGGAATAGTGCTATGAAATACCGTCAACTCGGCCGCTCCGCACTTAGCGTTAGTGAACTTTGTCTGGGAACAATGAACTTTGGGCCTCGTACATCAAAGAGTGATTCATTCGAAATATTGAACCAGTCAGTAAATGCCGGTATCAATTTTATCGACAGCGCAAATCAATATGGTGGCGATCTGGGTGTTGGTGCAACGGAGAAAATACTGGGCCGGTGGTTGGCTGAAGATAAATCGCGACGCGAGCACATCGTATTGGCAACGAAAGCCCATGAACCGATGTCTGACGATGTTAACGATCGTGGTTTGTCTGCCCGGCATATCCAGATGGCCTGTGATGCCAGTCTGAAGAGACTGGGCGTAGAGCATATCGACCTTTACCAGATGCATCACATTGACCGAACAGCACCCATTGAGGAGATCTGGCAAGCCATGGATAGATTGATCAGCCAGGGCAAGGTTACCTATGTTGGTTCGAGCAATTTTCCAGGCTGGGCAATTGCGCGAGCCAACGAGAAAGCGATTGCCCGACAAAGACTAGGTCTGATCTCGGAACAAAGCCTGTACAACCTGGTTGAACGAAGGGTAGAGCTAGAAGTATTGCCAGCCTGTAGGGAGTATGGCCTTGGGCTAATACCCTGGAGTCCTCTAGCGGGAGGATTACTGGCCGGTATTGGGGACGCATCGAAAGGCCGTCGGCAATCTGCTGAGATGCAAAAGCTTGTGGCTGAACGCAGGGAACAACTTGTCCAGTTTGATCGTCTTTGTGGTGAGTTGGCTGAACCACCGAGTGTCATCGCGCTCAGCTGGTTACTTCATCAGCATGGCGTGGCGGCTACTATCATAGGTCCCGCGAGTGTCGAGCAACTAACATCTGTGCTGCAGGTTCCTGGTATCCGCCTTGACTCTCCAACCCTTGAACGGCTGGATGAGATATTCCCTCCTTGTGGCGAGGCCCCCGAGGCCTACGCCTGGTGATAGCCAATGCAGGCATCAAAGAATCCATGACTGTGGTTCGAGAATTTCAGCTGGGGTCATGGCGAAGCGCCTGTTCGCACACCGGTCTAGCGCAGTGCAAGTAACTGTACTACCGACGCTAAACCAGTGTGACCGGTTCCTTCAATGACTTCCCGTTCAAGTTCTTGCAGATGCTCAAGGTTCATTTCAGAGAAGTACTGTGTGAGCTGATCTTTTGTCAGCATCAAATCCGAGGTCGGTGGACCACCAGTTTTATGGTTGAGTTGGTTCGGTGTATAGGATTCAAGAATCAGGCTGCCGCCCGGCTTTAATGCGGCGATGATGCGTGGATAGATATTAGCTCGAACTTCGCTGGGGATATGGAAGAAAATAGACACAATGCAGTCCCATGATTCAACGCCAAGGTCGTATTCAGCAAGATCCGCTTTGATGGTCTCGACTGAAACCTGCTTTTGTTGCGCCAGCTTTTTGGCTTTCTCGAGGCCTACCCGTGATTGATCTACTGCGGTGACCGTGTGTCCCTGTGCCGCGAGGTATACACCGTTTCGCCCCTCGCCATCAGCAAGGCACAATATCTGTGAATTAGGCGCCAGTTGATGCGCAACCGTTTTAAGGAAGTCATTGGGTGCTGTACCGAACAGGTAATCACTGGCTGCATACCGATCATCCCAGTCCCTGAATTTTTTACTGTCACTCATGTCGTTTTTGCCTCACTTAGGTGATGGCATTAATGGCAGCTCTCATAGTCGCGTCGGTGACCTCTCTTCTATCCTCTCCCCATGGCAGTGGCATGAGAACGGGATGTTCTACGCCAGCGTCGACATAGCCTTTGACGAAAGTGGTTACTTCGGATTCGTTGCCAATAAAGTCAATTGCCTGGATCATGCGTTCTGAAACTGCTGCTAACGCGCCCTCTCGATCCTTCTCCGCCTGGCGTGCGCGCAGTTCTTTGATTTCATCCTCAAAACCGGCCTGGCTGAACATCCGAGCGTATCCATCTGCCATGGCATAGTTAAACAGGTCTTTTCTGGCTGATCTGGCGCTGCGCTCAAAATCGCCAACGGCGGCGTGTACGTACGCGTAGATTTTAGCATCGCCACCTTTTCTGACCTGTTCGATGGATGTTCCAACGTGAGAAGCTGGCAAGTAGTTCAGTAGAACACCATCGGCGACTTCCCCGGCCAACTTCAACATCTGTGGGTTCAATGCCGCCATGATGATTTTTGGTTTCCGTTCTCCGAGTCGAACGCCAAGGCGAAATCGCTTGGACCGGAAGTAATCACCTTCAAAGGTAACGGGTTCACCGGAAAGGCATTCCCTGAGTAGTGCGACATACTCACGCATCATGCCGATGGGTTTGTCGGTCGCTCGCTCGCCATGTTGCATAAGAATCCCCGGGGCTGAGACACCAATGCCC
>JABGVY010000312.1 GCA_018645845.1 Gammaproteobacteria bacterium
GCTCTTCAGCATCGCCGCTGTGCTCGAATACCAGTATGGCCGCGGCGAGTTAAGGCTGCGGTCCGCCGATCCATTTGATGCGCCGATCGTTGACAACCGATTCTGTGAGGACGATCGCGATACCCGGAGACTGGTAGCCTGCATGAAGGACACTCTCAGGTTCACCAGTGAAGGTGCACTTAAGGAGATGATTAAATCAATTACCTTCCCCGACCACGCTCGGGGTACCGATGATAAATCGCTATCGAAACTGTGCCGACGTTTCTCTGCGAGCGGATATCACCCGTGCGGCACGGTGAAAATGGGTGACGTGAAAGACCCGATGTCCGTGGTCGACCAGTACGGTCGCGCTCACCGATTCGATAACCTGGTGGTGGCTGACGCTTCCATCATGCCGTTCGTGCCAAGGGCAAACACCAATCTTACCTGTATCATGATTGGTGAGATGATTGGCGAATGGCTAAGAACAAAGCCTGAACACTACTGCTAGCGTTAAGAGCACACCCTATGAATGACATTACGATCAGAAACGTCCAGATTCTTGACGGGCTCGGCGGGCAATCCTTCGCCGGCGAAGTCGGCATCCAAGATGGACGAATTACAGAAGTTGGCAGCGCCCGACCGGGTAAGAAGGAAGTTGATGGGAAGGGCCAGTACCTGGCCCCCGGTTTTATTGACACACACTCCCATGACGATGGCGCCTTCTTTCGCCATCCGGGGATGGAGTTTAAGTTGGCGCAGGGGGTCACCACTGTAGTTGCCGGTAATTGCGGCTTCAGTGCGGTGCCAATCGACCCGTCGGTTGACCCCAGCCGCGCGAGTGGCGGAATACTCGCCGGCCTTGAAGGCTCATTCACGGACCTGGAAGGATACTTCGAGGCGGTGCTTGATAAGAAACCTGGTATCAACAACATGATGCTGGTCGGACATAACACCGTCCGAACCCTGGTGATGGGCATGGCAAAGCGCGCGCCCGACGCGAGAGAACTAGGCATGATGAAATCCCATGTCAGCAAGACCCTTGAACAAGGTGCCTGCGGTTTCTCCACAGGACTAATTTATCGACCCGGCCGCTGGAGCGATACCGAGGAAGTCATCGCCCTGGCAAGTGCAGCCAACGAATTTGGTGCGCTCTACACTACCCATATGCGGAACGAAGGCGATCACTTAATTGAAGCGGTTGATGAAGCACTTCGAATAGGTCGTGAATCCGAGGTTCACCTGCATATCTCCCATCACAAATCAGCGGGCCCGGCGAACTGGGGTAAAGTCGGTGATTCACTTGCGAAAATTGACGCAGCCCTGGCAGCAGGACAACCCGTTACCCTGGATGTTTATCCCTACACCGCCGGTAGCGGAAGGATGATCGAGTACTTTAATCTCGATAACATCAGCCGCGAGCTCGCCGAGGTGATTCGTATTGCCAGTTGCCCGGCTTACCGTGAATACGAAGGCAGAATGCTAAAAGACATTGCCGCTCAGCAGCAGGTAGATATCTGCGACCTGACGCTCACTATTCTCACTGCCCCGAAGGGAGACCGCACCATCTGCATCCAGTTCATTATCGATGAGCAGGATATCGCCACCAACCTTGCCCATAAGGACATGATGGTCGGGTCCGATGGCATTCCGGACCTGAAAGGCAAACCGCATCCCAGGTTGTTTGGGACCTTCCCACGCATCCTGGCAAAATACGTGCGTGAAGATGGGATATTATCGCTGCCTGAGGCAGTAAGACGGATGACTTCACTATCGGCACAGGTATTTGGCATCGAGGGTCGCGGCCAGATAGAAGAAGGTTACTGGGCAGACTTGGTGTTATTCGATGCAGCTACCGTGAAGGACCTGGCTACTTACGACGAGCCCAAGACAGAACCTGCAGGCATATCACTGGTCGTCATCAATGGGAATATCGGCCTTCAGGATGGTCAGCATCAACACGCCGGGTCCGGTAAAATGCTTCGCTTCAAAAACAGCGCGTACGGAGAGTAACAATGCCTGATACCTTTTTCATGGCACTGGCAGGTGGTATCTGCATTGGATTAGCCACAGTTTTCCTGATGATCACGCTCGGCAGGATCGGCGGGATCAGTGGCATTGTCTTTTCTGCCGTCAAAAACCCTATCGAATACTCGTGGGCAATCCTATTCCTTGCGGGACTGATTCTGGGCGCTTTCCTGTTCCATTTTATTTCGGGTCACCCGATTCCCATATTCGAAGTACCCATACCACTCATGCTTGCCGGCGGATTCATTGTCGGCGTTGGCACCAAGCTGGGGAGCGGTTGCACCAGTGGTCACGGAATCTGCGGGATTGGCCGGTTATCGGTCCGGTCCATCATTGCAACCTGCACTTTTTTGCTACTCGGTTTCATTACCGTCTACCTCCGTCTGCATGGAAGTGTCGCATGAAACTATTGATGGCACTCTTATGCGGGACGCTTTTTGGATTTGGGCTTGCACTGTCTGGCATGACAGATATCGCCAATGTCATTGGCTTTCTTGACCTGTTCGGTAACTGGAATCCGACGCTCGCATTTGTGATGGTCGGCGGAATACTGGTCAGCCTGCCATTCTTTCAGTTTGGTCTGGGGAAGATTAAGGCGCCACTTTTTGCAGATGTATTTCGGCTACCCACGAAAACCGATATTGATGGCCGATTAATCTGTGGCGCCGCGTTGTTTGGAATTGGTTGGGGGCTTGTTGGACTTTGTCCCGGCCCTGCCATTGGGTCGCTTGCTTACCTCGATATCGATATTCTCTACTTTGGCGTAGCCATGCTGACAGGTATGTTTGTGACAGATTTTGTAGACAGGTCGCTGACCGCAAAGTCATAAATTCGCAGCCTACGCATTAAACACCACTAATAAAGCCGTTCGCTCACCCCTTCTTTGAACGAACCATTTTTCTCAGGTACTGGCTCCGAGAACTCGTAGTCGCCAGCAAAAACTTCTTTGTTACCACCCGGCGCCCACCAGACCCAGATCGCCCTAACACTATCCCCGGTATGGTTCACCATCTTGTGCACGGCACCAGGCTTGGTGTAAATCGTCATGCCCTGACCCACTTCTCGGGTGACCCCATCGACTGTCCAGTCAGCCTTGCCTTCAGTCACAAAATAGATTTCCGGTACCTCATGTCTGTGGCTATGGTAGATTGCATTCGGCGCCAATTCCCACAGACCGAACTGGATGTCATCACGCTCTATCTGCCCACCTTCAATGCCACCCACCAGAGTTTTCCAGCGCGCAATGTTGAACTCGTTAACCTTCCAGCTGACCTCGGACTGATCCAGGAATGGGCCGGCTATGGCAGGAGCCTGCTGGCCAATGGAGCCACCCGCCGCCATCAGAAGACAGCCCAGCGTGACGAAGCGCAAAAATCGAAATCTCGCCACTACGCCTTTGGCTCCTATAGACATGACTGCATAGCTTGCCACTGCCCCCTCTCCATCATTTTGCCTGACGTAACGCAGCCCTGTAATAGGGAAATCTCATGATTACAGTCTCTCAGGCTCCCATGGAAGTTGCTGAGTGCACTACAAACGCAATCCGGCATCCAGTTCAATAACCCGGCCACTCACATAATCATTCTCGAAAATGAATTTAGCGGTATGTGCGACTTCTTCAGGCTCGCCAAGACGTTTCAGCGGAATACCCGCAGCCATTTTCTCCAGCGCTTCCGGCTTCATGCTGGCAACCATTTCCGTAGCAATGAAGCCCGGCGCGATAGCCGCCGCTCGAATACCATAGCGAGCCAGCTCCTTGGCCCAGACGGTTGCCATCGCGGCCACACCTGCTTTCGCCGCGGAGTAGTTACTCTGACCCATATTTCCTGCCTTACTGATGCTGGATATATTGATAATGCAACCGGCTACACTTTTCTCAATCATTCTGGAGGCAGCCTCACGCCCACAGAGAAATACACCCGTCAGGTTCACATCAATGACAGCTTGCCATTCTGCGAGCGACATTCGTTTTTCTATCTTGCCGTCTTTAAACTTGATCATCAGGCCATCCCGCAGGATACCGGCATTATTGACTAGTCCATGAATCTTCCCAAAATCAGCCTCTATAGCGTCAAACGCGGCGATCACATCATCTTCTTTGGCGACATTAGCCTTATATGACTTTGCATCACCGCCCGCGTCTTTACACAATTGAACTGCTTCATCCAACGGTTCGTCATTCAAATCAATGAGTGCCAGATTGGCACCTTCTTTAGCGATTACAACAGCCATTGCACGACCTAGACCCTGCCCGCCGCCAGTAATGACAATAGTTTTGCCGTTCAAATCCATGTTTTTCTCCTGCAGTAAAACCACATACTAAATCGAAGGCGCATAATGCCATTTCAACCTGCGAAATGCACAAAGACCGGCCCATAAATCCATCTTTGCATCAATACGGTGTGCCCGAACATCCCATTACCCGCTGAACCACCATTCGAGCATGTCAGCCGCCCACTGGTCAGACATTTCCTATACATACTTATTTCATTGATTGATCCAAGTCTATTAATCGGCTGATAGGCTTTTCTTTTAAGCTCTCTTCTGCCTACACTACGCGGATCGAGAATAAAGACTAAGGGCAATCTATGCCAAGAGAAGTCCACACTGCACGACTACAGAAAATTGAAGACCTCCGCGAAGAGATATTAAAGGCAGGCGATGAAGCACAGACAC
>JABGVY010000086.1 GCA_018645845.1 Gammaproteobacteria bacterium
AGGATCGCCAGAATCCGTGCTTTTAATGGCTCTATTTCAACGCCTTCTTTCACGACGAAATCCCAGTGTATAACCTGACAAAAAAAGTGACCCAAAGCATATGGCGCGGCTAATTGATCCAATACGTCCTGCGGCAATAAGCTGTGCCAGTCATCGAAATTACGCGGTAACGCGATGTCCAAGGGCATCAATCCGCCACATTCTTCATCGTGCACAATTGCATAGCGCCCAGAGGCACCACCTGCAACGAAGCGATGTATTTGAGCTGCCAAACCTTCAGAGCCTGTACATTCAAAGTAGTCACCTTCGTCTTTTTTATCGCTTGCTGATGGTTTGTCAGTACCGAACTCTTCAGACAGCAGCGCTCGTGTACTTCCGATAACTTCGTCAGTTGTCACGATCATCAGGTGGTGTTCATAGCGATTACGATAATCTCGCATTCGTTTTGGTAGATGGTCTGGCCATATTCTGGCAAGTCTCTGGAGCATGCGATCAGAAAAACTGTGGGGTATAAATGGCAATTTTTTCATTGTGCCGTCCACCCACGACTTGATCGCGAACAATTTAGGCAAGAATGCGGATCCTAAGTACCTAATAAAGAGAAAAGAATCCTTACAGTATTTGTCTGCGCCGTCGAAGTAACTTCGATGCATGTATTCACCCATTTCTGGTAACTCATCAAATTCCGTGAGGATTCGCTTTCGCAAGTGTGAAAGCTGTGAGGGCTTATTCGTGCCAATGTAAAAGACTTTCTCCGTCGTTGGCTTGTTGAACGTGTCTACAATAACGGCGAAAACGGCGAGCTTACCCGCGCAACCACTGGACTCGTGCAAGCGTCTTTTGTCAGCGTTAAACCGTGCAGGAGTAGACTTATCTATCTCTCTCACTCTACGCTGATACTCATTGTCTGACGCTACGCCCGGCGAGGAATCAGCCTGGTTGGGGTCAAAATTGCCTTCCTGGAGATTGATCAAAATATCTTCCGGAGAGTCACCGAGATCAATATTCAGGTGATTAACCAGGCTCAGTTCACCCTTAGTGTCTAATTGTGCAAACAGCGACAGTTCAGTGTAGGCCGGACCTCGATTTACAAGATTACCCCCGGAATTGTTACAAATGCCACCAACGACCGAAGCACCAATGCAAGAAGAACCAATGACTGAATGGGGGCCTCTACCAATCGGCCGTAAGATATCTTCCAGTTTATACAGACTGGAACCTGCCCAAGCCAGAACTTGCGCGCCCCCGTTTAGCAATGTGAGCTTATCTAACTTGATACTACTGATGATGACGACGTCACGATCATAGTCATTCCCGTCTGGAGTTGACCCCCCAGTCAATCCTGTATTTGCCGCCTGGCAAATGACAATTTTGTTGAATTCAATGCAAACCTTTAGTGCGTGCCAGAACTCCAACAGACTCGCTGGCTGTGCTACTGCACAAGCGTCACCCCCGCCTATTTTGATTCCCGAGCGATACCTGAATGTGGCTTGTGGACGAGTTAGCACTCGTCCCCTTGGCATGGATGAACGAAGTGCTTCAACAAAAATTTGTGATGAATTAGTCATGGCAGGTATGCAGTGTTACTGGGCTACTATTTTTTAAAAGTCGACTCTGCTGGGGGATTTTGATTGCTTTGATTATACGTTGGTTAATATGCGTGATGCGATGTTTATCCGCGGAAACAAGAAGAATTAACCACACTCATAAGAAAAAAACATACTGAGTCCCAAAGCGTATCTGTTCATCTTGGTATTCTCCTTCAGATGCAATCATCCGGCTTTATTTCGCGCTATCTGCCAAGGGCGTGATACTCGGGGGTTGGGTTTAGCGGCAGTTCTCGATAGAACCCTGGTGGTTTTTGAACCACAGGGGAGATCCCGTCATCATAGGGTCCTTAAGGGCAACAACCGTCTTTATAAACCGTTGGACTAGCAGACCCTATGAAAATATGGTTAAGTCTTTCTCTCTTTTCCACAGACAACATTGGATGCTCGACCACCTCAAAACCATACCAGTATCGACCTGGTTAAGGCCGTTAATCGGTAGAAGTCATAACGACAGGTTAGAATTAAAGATATACTTTTTCTCCTGCAGTATGATCGCTATCGCAGGCCTGGTTTCTCTAGCCATCAATCTTTACCAATATTCTTTTTTAAATGAACATGACCTAAGGGCAATTTTCTCCTGCATATTCTTAATCGTGACAGGAGTGGCCTTTCGCTATGTTGGTAGCCGTTACAAGCATCCAGAGAAATCAGGTGCAGTGCTTATCACTTTCGCGGCAACGCTTATAGGTCTGAATTGGCTTACTAACCAAGGAAGCCAAGGTAGCCTACCGCTCTGGTTTGCCCCATTGTTTATTATCACCGCCGCCATGTTACGGGGCCGTTTATTAACAATCGTAACAACCTACCTGACCTCGATGATCGTGATATCTATCGCCTTAGAATGGCGCTTACCGCAAGGGATGGTAGTTTACGGTTCTTCAGAGGCGCAGTTATTCGATACCAGCGCCGTCCTCTTGCTCTCGGCTTCTATCTGTTTTTCGCTGACTCTTTTTATTACCTATGCGTATCGGCAGGAACGAGACCTGGCACTCGCCCTTGAGATTGAGAAACTCAAAAAGGAAAGTCTCCTTGACGCGGCGTTATTGGAAACTAATCAACTGAAATCGCTATTGCCCATTTGTGCCTGGTGCAAACAAATCGAAAATGATGATGGGTCCTGGGCTAGCTTTGAACGGTATTTATCCGAACACAGCAAGACAGATATCACCCATGGTATATGTCCCGCTTGTTTGATTGAAGCTGAAAAAAAACATACGGAAAGCAGCTGATGTAGGTGTAATTATGACAACACAGCCTGGCAAGCGCCTGCCTTGCTACTAACCCCTGAGTCCGAAATCATCTATCGTGCGGCGTGTCGAGAGCGCCTTTAGTGCCGGCTCACATGCGAGCACACCCCAAACTCTGGGTAGGCTTTACCTTGCCACCTACAAGGTCCCAGGGGCGCTACAATTTGTTTGTAATCTACCTAAACCCATTACCAGCAATGTAATACCGCGTGAACTCAAAACACTAGATAAACGAGACTGACAGGAAAAATTTG
>JABGVY010000487.1 GCA_018645845.1 Gammaproteobacteria bacterium
CCTCACCCGCTCCCAGATTATCTCGGGCTGGGTTCTGAAGAAGCCTTCAAGTTCCTCAAGTGTTTTCGAACCAATCGCTTCACGCATCAACTGCCGAATCTCAGGCAGTTGTTCGTCAGAACCAGCAACTCCGACGCGTTTGAGCGCTGTATCCCATGCATCCATCAGAACCACTTCTGGTTTGCCCATGAATATCCAAAATTCTGCCCACGCCTCATCACTTCTCGCATGCACGAACATTACTGCACCACCGTCTGATGTCGCATAAACACCATAAGGCGCCTTAAGGTTTGGATGATGAGGTCCAGTACGTGACAGCGGTACGCCGGTTATCGCAGAGTGTTGCAACTCCCACATCTGCATCCATAACATCGTGCCAAGAGAAGACGTGCAAACCAACTGTC
This sequence comes from Gammaproteobacteria bacterium, assembly GCA_018645845.1. Taxonomy (GTDB): domain Bacteria; phylum Pseudomonadota; class Gammaproteobacteria; order Pseudomonadales; family Azotimanducaceae; genus UBA9659. The sequence continues at coordinate 405 of JABGVY010000487.1, forward strand.
CCCGACCTGTGGTATGACGAGCAACCAATGCAGTCATGCATGCTAACGCCAGCTGCAAGGCCCCACCATGATCAGCCAACATAATGCCAGGTGCCATTGGTACTTCGTCTGGGTAACCAGTCATGCTGACAAGGCCGCTGCGAGCCTGGGCCGCACCATCCAACATCGCTTTGTGTGCATCCTCACCATAAGGTCCAAATCCGTTAACTTTTCCTACGATAAGCTTTGGATACTTTTTGACCAACTCGTTAACGTCAAGGCCCATACGTACAAGCGCATCACTGCGATAATTGGTAATGAATACATCTGCAGTCTCCAGCAATTTGTGCAGTACCCGCTGTCCCAATTCCGTGTGCGCGTCCATAGAGACAGATCGTTTACCTTTGTTCAACGCAAGAAACTGTGAACCAATAGCCTCTTTCGGCAAAGTGTTGTTAGCGCCACGATGGTGGCGGCTAGCGTCTCCAAACGGTGGTTCGACCTTGATAACTTCCGCACCCATGTTGGCAAAGTGCAGGCTTGCTGCAGGCCCTTGTATGGCAACAGCCAGTTCAACTACCCGAATACCTTCAAGCGCTCCCACCATGACAACTCTCCTCTACCTGTCTTCACAGCTGCAAAAGCTTGATAGTATAATTAGATTATATTAATTTGCACCTTGCAATCCAGCATCCTGCATTAAATGCAAATTTGTCGAGGGTAAAAGGTAGAAGGATGAATGATCTGAAAGGACAGGTAGCCGTGGTCACCGGCTCAAGTAGGGGGATTGGCAAGGGAATCGCCATTGCCCTGGGCGAACAGGGTTGCAGAGTTTACGTGACTGGCCGTACCACTGGTGACGGCGACAAATCTATCGACACCACGGCGCGACTAGTGAACGAAGCAGGTGGTGAAGGCCGGGCAATTCAATGTGACCATGGAGACGATGAACAAATCGCAGCGCTTTTCACAAAAGTTGAAGAAGAATCAGGAAGAATCGATATCCTGATCAACAACGTCTTCAAGATCCCTGATGCACCGGTATGGAGTGGCGGCTTCTGGGACCACCCACTAGAGGTCTGGGACGATCAGGTCGGTATTGGATTGCGTTCTCACTATGTCGCTAGCTGGCATGCGGCACCACTGATGTTTAAAAGCGATTACGCTCGAATGATCAATGTGTCTTCTCATGGTGGGCAGGGATATCTATTCAACTGTTCATACGGCGCAGGCAAAGCAGGGCTCGACCGGTTAACAGCCGACATGGCAATTGAACTGAAAGAAAAAGGCATACCTGCCTGCGTAATCTACCCCGGCGTGGTTTCAACCGAATTCATCAAAGTGGCGGCTGAAAGACAGCGAATAGATCTCAGCCAGGCACAGACGCCGTTACTAGTTGGCCGGGCAGTTGTCGCCTTGCTGATGTCAGACAGCATGATGTCACGCACCGGCACAATTCAGTGGATTGAAGATCTCATTGAAGAGTTTGACTTGTATGACGAGAACGGTTATCGCCCAGAGAAAGGCAGCGTCAGACGGGAGTAAGTAAAGTTTTTCATTTGTAAGGCGGGGGAATAACTGACTCAAAATTACCTTCCTTCGAACGGATCTTGAGGCGGCATCCTAAGCGTTTGTTGATTATAGAAATATGTAAATCTCCCTTTTTTGGCCGCAATATCAACCGGAGTTTTCCTGCCATTTTTCGTTTGAACCGAGAAGAACAGGGAAATCTAAGACGTTTTCGCGAAGTTCGTGGTGAAATGCAACCTACTCACGCAATCCGTCTGCATCAGGCAGTGAGCTGGTTTCGATGCGCTGAACAGTACGCAGATACAGACGACGACATCAGCTTCATTACTTTGTGGATTGCACTGAACTCATGTTACGCGATCAATGATCAGAATGACCAACACGAAGAAAGATCGGAGTTCAAAAATTTTACTGACACACTGGTACAACTTGATGCGCAAGAGAAAATTTACAACTGCCTCTGGATGAACCACTCAAAGTTCGTCCGTATGCTGATTGATAGCCAATATGTTTTCCCACCTTTCTGGAAGTCTCAAATCGATGGTGATGAATCTTGGAAACCAAAATTCGACGCCAGTAGAAAGCGCGCTAAACATGCTCTAGCAAATAGTGAAGTTTCAGTTCTACTGAGCATTGTATTCGATCGATTATATGTACTCAGAAACCAACTGATTCACGGCGGAGCGACTCACCAAAGCCAGGTAAACCGCGAGCAAGTCATCAATGGCAAGCGAATGTTGATCGAATTGTTGCCGGTAGTCATCGAACTGATGTTTGATGACAAACAGGATTGGGGTGACATTTATTATCCTGTGATTGAGAACAACTAAGTCAGCTGGACATACCAGCCAGACGTCAGAGTTTTTTTCTACCTCATCCTTGATGAAAGTGTGGTCTCGACTGAGGGCCGCGTACATCTTTTAAGGCGCTGATTCATGCATAGCTTGCATTTATCAATTCTCTGGCTACACTAAACGCACGCTAATTTGCTTGAACCCCGGTGGGGTTCGTGTTCAGCAACATGAATAGTTAACCAATCTCAGTGAGAGGAAGTTAGCAGCAGGTTCAAATGACCCGGGGGGTCGGCTACATACGCATTGTATGGTCGACGCACACGGGTTTTTTTATGCCGGCTCTCAATGCAAACACTTATTGCAGACAGCGAGAACGACATGAACACACTAACACCCCCAACAACCACTTTACTGAACTGGATCGCCATACTGGTATCGCTTGGCCGTCCTAATTGTCGACTGCCTCCAAGCAGTAATCTTCACAGTGAGGTGTCTTCATGAAAAAACGAACACTTACACACCTAGAAAACATGTGCGTTGAGCAGCGATCCATCTGGCGGCTAAAACCTTGTGAGAACAACGCGCGAACGCACTCAAAGAAACAGATCAAGCAAATAGCATCCAGCATCGAGCAATTTGGATTCCTAAACCCAGTATTGCTCGGCAAAGATCGAAACATTGTGGCCGGCCACGGTCGTGTCGAAGCGGCCAAACTGCTCGGAATAACAGAAGTCCCTACCATTCGACTCGATCATCTGAACGACGATGAGATTCGAGCCTATGTCATCGCCGACAATCGTCTGGCTGAGCTCGCTGGATGGGATAAAGAAATTCTGGCGATCGAGTTTCAAGCGTTGCTCGATTTAGACCTTGATTTTGACATCACGCTTACTGGTTTCGAAACCGCCGAAATCGATTTGACGATACAAGGACTGAACGCGACGGCGCCCCTGGAAGAACCGCTTGCTCAATTAGACGATTCGCTTCCAACCATAACGCAACCCGGAGATCTGTACGCTTTAGGACCGCATCGAATCATCTGCGGGGATGTCAGAGAATCAGGAGTTGTGAAGCATCTAATGAAGCGCAAAACAGCACACATGGTATTTACCGACCCGCCGTACAACGTGCCGATTAATGGTCATGTAGGTGGTCTGGGGAAACATCAACACGAAGATTTCGCAATGGCTTGTGGAGAAATGTCGGCAGATGAGTTTAGCGAATTCCTCGAGAAGACATTATCGCAACTAGTGAAGGTTTGCGCAAAGGGCAGTCTGCATTACATCTGCATGGATTGGCGTCACATCGCGGAACTGCAGACAGCCTGCAAGGACATCTATACACGTCTCATCAACCTTTGTGTGTGGGTCAAGACCAATGGCGGCATGGGTTCCTTTTACCGCTCACAACACGAATTGGTTTTCGTTTATCAGGTAGGCAGCGGACCTCACGTCAATAACGTCGAGCTGGGTAAACATGGTCGATATCGCACCAATGTCTGGCAATACGCTGGAATGAACGCATTCAATAATGATCGCGATGAGCTCCTTTCCAGCCACCCCACCGTAAAACCGATCCAGCTGGTTGAAGACGCGATTCTAGATGCCTCAAATCACGGCGACATCGTACTAGATGGATTTCTTGGCGCAGGAACGACACTCTTGGCCGCCGAACGAACTCAACGCGTGTGTTACGGCGTTGAAATTGATCCTAGATACATCGACCTCACCATCAGACGGTGGCAGGCGACGACAGGTGGAGAAGCAAAATCCGTCGCCTCACAAGAAACCTTCAGTGATCTGGAGGCGCGCCATGGTTAGACGAGTAAAGCTTAAACGACCGATCTATGAAGTCGGCTATAAAAAGCCGCCACGGCACTCACAGTTCAAGCCTGGTCAATCTGGCAATCCTAAGGGTCGACCCAAGCGAACAAAAAACCTAAAAACCGATCTTCGAGAAGAGATTAGTGAAACCGTATCTGTGATTGAAAATGGCAGTTCACGTGTCGTCTCGAAACAACGCGCCATTGTGAAACGCACGGTAGCCAAAGCCTTAGGCGGCGACGCTCGGGCGACTGAACAAATCATCAAACTGATCATCATGCATTTCTCAAGTGAGGAAGGAGAACAAGATTTAGTGGAACTCCTCGCAGAAGACACTGCCATTCTCGATCGCTTTTTCAACGAAAAGCGTCCTGCGAAACATAACAACACCGCTAGTCGAAGGACAACAAGGAGGGGAAAATGAGTTCTAACAAACGCACTTTGGACGCGCTTCTCAGAAACAAGCTTTCAGCATTCGTTGATAAAACAACCCGTGAGGTCTCACCCAGCGAGCGCTACCAGCATAATTGGCATATAGACCTCATTGCCGATCGTTTGACCCGTTGCTACAACGGCGAAATCACGCGACTCATCATCAGCATGCCGCCGAGAAATTTGAAATCCATCTGCGCGTCGGTAGCGTTTCCGGCCTGGACATTGGGAAACGATCCTACTGCGCGCATTATCTGTGCCAGCTATTCTGCCGAACTCTCAAGCAAACTCGCGCGCGATTGTCGAGGGCTCATGGAAACGCCCTGGTATCAGCGAGTATTTCCCTCTACGCGGCTCAACCGCAGCACAGAAATTGATCTGGAGACGACAAAAAAAGGATTTCGGTATACGACTTCCATTGGCGGGAGCCTGACAGGACTAGGCGCTAACTTTGTCATCATTGACGACCCCATCAAACCAGAAGACTGCTACTCAGCAACGAAAAGAAATAACGTTAAAGAATGGTATGACGGCACCTTGTACACACGCTTAGATAACAAAGCAGAAGGCGTCATCATTTTGGTTATGCAGCGTCTGCATGTGGACGATCTAGTCGCCCATGTGTTGGAAAAAGATGCGTGGGAAGTGTTGAAATTGCCAGCCATCGCAGAGGTGCACCAATCCTTCGATTTACTCGATGGCACAACCGTTGAGCGTGAATCAAACGAATTGCTTCATCCAGACCGAGAGCCCATCCAAGTTCTTGAGCAAATTGAAGATACGATTGGCAACTACAACTTTTCAGCGCAGTACCAACAACAACCGATTCCACTCGAAGGTAATCTCATCAAATGGTCATGGTTTCCGTCCTTTGATGATGAACAGATCTTCCCAGATCGTGCGGATCACGTTGTCCAATCTTGGGACACTGCTTCAAAAGCCAGTGAACTGGCTAACTATAGTGTCTGCCTGACGTTCGTCGTCAGGGGTGATCGTTATTATCTGATCGATATTTTCAGAAAGAAACTGGATTTCCCTGATCTTCAGGACGCAGTTGTACATCAAGCCCAACGCTTTCGCGCAAAACGAATTCTCATTGAGGACATGGCTTCCGGCACACAATTGATTCAATGGTTGAAGCGAAATTTACCCGCTAACATTCCCTCTCCTGATGCAGTTATACCCCGCGGTGAGAAGGTGGTACGTATGTCTACCCAAAGCGCGAAGATAAGAGAAGGTCGTGTCTATATCCCTAGGAAAGCTGATTGGCTGGAAGCGTTCCACCAAGAGCTTTCGACATTCCCTTACGGCCCTCACGATGACCAAGTGGACGCTTTGTCGCAGTTTTTGAGCTGGTTTGACGAGCGAAATCGAGTCCGAGTGACCAGGCTTCTCGGTTTCTAGTTGGGCGGCTAATCAGGCGGGAAAAGACTGGCTTTGTGGGCCACTGTATGGACGAATGGTGGGTATGAAAACCGACAGCGACCTAATGAACCGCCTGCGGGCAGCCTCATATAGCGAGCTTAGAGCCTGGTACCAGGATCTGCGACCCGACGCGCAGATCCCAAAGCGGCTCAAAGCCAACAACCTGATCGGTCAGATTGCCTGGCTGGAGCAAGCTCAGACATCAGGGCTCGACATCGACGAATTTCATGCGTCAATCGTCAAGCAGCTGTCGCAGTGCAACAAGATGGGGCAGAACCTGAAACCCGGTACGCGACTCCTTAGGGAATGGCATGGCCAGACTCATCAGGTGGAGGTTCAGACGAATGGCTTCGCCTACAATGGTGAAACCTACAACAGCCTCTCTGAGATCGCCCGGGTAATCACCGGTGCGCGCTGGTCAGGGCCTCGCTTCTTTGGCCTGAAAGGGTCGCGTCGTGACTGAAGCTCAGGCTAAGCGCTGCGCTGTATATACTCGAAAGTCTTCTGAAGAAGGGCTTGAGCAGGAATTCAACTCCCTGGACGCACAACGCGATGCCTGTGAAGCCTACATCACCAGCCAACGCCATGAAGGCTGGAGTCTGATAGAGACACCCTATGACGA
>JABGVY010000530.1 GCA_018645845.1 Gammaproteobacteria bacterium
ATCGTCAGGAAGTACATCGCATTTGGCTTGCCCGGATGGAAGCCGGAGATCACAAAAACAATTAGGTGATCACAAAAACAATTACAAGAAGAGTAGAACGTGTCGGAATCTCAACGAAAGTATTACCCATTAGTGAGCTGGATGGGCGTACGATTGTTTCAGGTAAACGCGAGCCTGTAACTGAAAAGCTTCAGTCAAGGTAGTTCGACCAATTGTTAGCGACGCGTGAAGAGAATCCTGAATGGTCGACGACCATCAACTAAATAAATAAGCCAGGGGAGAGTATTGTCCAGGCAACCCCAACGAGTTCTTGTAGTCGCACCTGCCTGGGTAGGCAACATGATCATGTCGCAGGTCATATATGCTGCGCTTCGTGATGAATATCCGGATATCGCCATCGACGTGCTGGCGCCGAGCACAACTCTGCCGCTGGTAAGGCGCATGCCAGAGGTTAATCGTGGTATTTTGATTGACCAAACCCACGGTCAGGTAGGGCTTGGTTACCGCTTTCGTCTGGGAGCTAAGCTTAAAAAAAACAACTACGACTGGGCGATTGTCACGCCGAACTCTCTAAAATCCGCGTTAGTCCCTTTTGCGGCGAACGTTCCCTTAAGGACGGGGTTCCTGGGTGAGTATCGTTATTTCCTGTTAAATGATATCAAGTTGCTTGATAAGCACCGGTTACCCTTAATGACTGACCGCTTTCTTGCGCTGGTTGGAAAGACCTCTGCCGAAATAATTCCGCCGCGGCTTGGTGTCGATAAGGAAAGTCAGGCTTCTTTCCTTGCGCGTCATCAACTGGCCAACGACAAACCTGTCATTGGGTTTTGTCCAGGGGCTGAATTTGGCGATGCTAAAAAATGGCCCGAGGCGCACTATGGCGCACTGGCAAAGCAATTGATTGACCGTGGTTACAGAATCTGGATATTCGGGTCACCAGCTGATCGGGCAACCGGGGATACGATTGTGAGCCTTGCTGGCCAGGAATGTATCAACCTGGCGGGAGAGACATCGATCCTGGAAGCAATCGATTTACTTGAGATCTGCCAGACCGTTGTTTCCAACGACTCGGGCTTAATGCATGTTGCAGCCGCGGTTGGCACCAGAGTGGTTGCGATCTATGGTTCGACATCCCCTGGGTTCACCCCACCGATCAGTGAAGAAGCGCATATTGTGAGTCGGTCCCTTGATTGCAGTCCATGCTTTAAGAGGACCTGTCCGCTGGGCCACAAGGATTGCCTGAACAAACTGATGCCAGAACAAGTGCTGGAGCAGTTATGAAAGTGCTCCTGGTGAAAACCTCATCGCTTGGTGATGTTATTCACGCGCTGCCTGCTGTCACAGAAGCACTCACCAGATGTACTGATTTGCAGCTTGATTGGCTTGTTGAAGAAAAATTCCGCGATATCCCAGATAAACATGAGGGCGTTCATGAGGTGATACCGGTCGCGGTCCGTCGTTGGCGATCTGACTGGCTCGGCGCCTGGCCGGAGGTGAAAGCGCTTATCCAAAAATTAAGAAGTGCGCACTACGACCGGGTTATAGATTCGCAGGGTTTGCTAAAAAGTGCGCTTATGACGAGTTTTGCAAATGGGGAAACCCATGGTTATGACCGCGATAGTATCAGGGAGTCAGTCGCCTGCCTCTTCTATGGCAAGAAGCATGCAATCGACAAAAATCAGCACGCGATCTACCGACAGAAAGAGCTGATAGCGGCGTCACTCGGATACCGGTCTAATGAGGTTATCGACTGCGGTCTTGCGGCACCCATCGCCAAGAGTAAGACAATCATGCTGCTACATGGAACCACGTGGCCAAGCAAAGAGTGGCCAGAATCGGCCTGGACTGCACTCGCTAACCAGATTCGGCAGGATGGGTATGAAGTGATGGCTCCCGCAGGAAACAAGCAGGAGCGAGCGCGGGCGACAAGAATTTTGGGGGGGCGGGCCGGGCTTCTCGATCAACTTTCCCTTGGAGACCTGATGGCGGAGATGCAGCGATGCGCCGGTGCGGTGGCGGTAGATACAGGGCTGGGTCATTTGGCCCCGGCGCTGGGTGTTCCGGTCGTTGGCTTGTTTGGTTCTACCAGTCCCGGGTTGACGGGTATTCTTGGGCCCCAAAGCGAATTGATAGCAAGCACTCACTTACCTTGTATTCCCTGTAGAAAAAGAGAATGTCAGTTCCAGAAGCCCGATGATTCAAGTAATATTTATCCTCCCTGCTTTGAACAAACTGCGCCGGAGATAGTGTGGCAAGCGTTACAGCTGCGGTTACGCAGCAAGGACACAAAACTCAATTGAAACTGGCGTTCTGCTTGTACAAGTACTTCCCGTACGGTGGCTTGCAGAGGGACTTCCTGAAGATTGCATTGAGCTGTCAGCAACAGGGTCATGAGATCAGGGTGTATACCTTAGGCTGGCAGGGGGATGTTCCCGAGGGGATAGATGTGACGATCGTCCCGGTTTCCGCGTTCACCAATCACACCCTGTATAAACGCTTCAGTGAATGGGTTCGGCAAAACCTGCACCTGGATCCGGTAGATGCCGTGGTGGGTATTAACAAGATGCCCGATTTGGATGTCTATTATGCCGCCGACTCATGTTACGAGGAAAAAGCCAATTCTCAGCGTGGCTGGATGTATCGGTTGTTACCCAGGTATCGGCATTTTTCCGTCTACGAACGAGCGGTATTCGGAAGAGAGAGCAAAACGGAAATTCTGATGATCTCCAAAGTCCAGAAGCCCTTCTTTGACCACCATTACCAGACGCAGGAGGATCGAATACAGTTCCTGCCCCCGGGCATCTCGCGGGATCGGGTCGTACCAGATGATGTCGCGCTGCGCCGGCGAGCCAAAAGAGCGGATCTTGGGTTGAATGACGACGACAAGATGTTGTTGATGGTCGGTTCGGGGTTCGTTAAAAAGGGGCTTGATCGAGCTTTGTATGCAGTGCGAGCATTACCGCGTTCACAACGACGAAAAGTGCGGTTCTTCGTGATAGGCGAAGACAATCCAGCGCCGTTCAAACGCCTGATGTTTCTGCTTGGTCTCTCCGCGAATGTTACGATTCTATCTGGTCAGGATGACATTCCGGATTTTATGTTTGCTGCAGACCTATTGATCCTGCCCGCACTGGATGAGGCAGCGGGCATCGTACTCCTAGAATCAGTGGTGGCTGGCCTACCTGTCCTTACGACGGAAAATTGCGGTTATGCCCACTATGTAACAGAAGCAGATATGGGTGAATTGGTCCCCATGCCATTTGAACAAAAAGTCCTGAATGAAAAGCTGGCTAAAATGTTAGGGGACCAGAATAGACCTTCCTGGATTGAGAAAGGCAGGCAGTTTGCCGGGTCGGCGGACATCTATTCGCTCCACCAGAATGCTGCTGAGAAGATAGAACAGGTTGCTCTCAGGAAAATTGAAGCAGGTTCAGGCAAAACCATCGCTTTTTGCCTGTTCAAATATTTCCCGTATGGCGGGCTTCAAAGGGATTTTATAAGGATCGCGCTCGAGGTACAGACTCGTGGATTTAATATTAGGATCTATACTCTGGAGTGGGAAGGGGGCATACCAGATGGATTCGAGATCATTATCGTTCCGGTCTCTGCGCTCACCAACCACAATAGATATCGTAAGTACTATGCCTGGGTTGATTCTGCACTCAAAAAACGTCCTGTTGAGAGAATAGTAGGATTCAACAAAATGCCTGGCCTGGATGTGTACTATGCCGCCGATAGTTGCTACGAGGATAAGGCGCAGAAGCAGCGAAGTTGGGCTTATCGGCATACACCTCGCTATGATTTGTTTTCCGAATTTGAAGAGTCGGTTTTTAGTCGGGACTCGGAGACTGAAGTTTTGATGATCTCATCGGTTCAGGTCCCACTCTTTGAGCAGTACTATAGTATTCAGCCGGAAAGAATCCATCTACTGTCTCCTGGCATTGCACGTGACCGGATAGCGCCATCAAACCGGAGTGATATTCGAGCGGATTTTCGTCGCGGCCTGAAGTGTGGCGATGATGAAATCCTGCTGTTAATGATTGGTTCGGGTTTTATTACAAAAGGCCTGGACCGGATTTTGATCGCCATGAGTGCGCTGCCATCGTCGCTGTTAGGTCGGGCCAGGTTGATTGTCATCGGCGAGGATAATCCTGGCGCATTCAGGCGTATGGCGGGAAAGCTGGGCCTCTCTGACCGAGTTTCAATATTGAAGGGCAGGGATGATGTACCACATTTTTTAATGGGTGCAGATCTGCTGGTGCATCCTGCTTATATGGAGAACACGGGCACCGTTTTGCTTGAAGCGATCGTTGCGGGGTTGCCGGTAATTGCAACCGATATCTGTGGTTATGCGCCGTATGTCGAAAAGGCGGATGCGGGTCGGCTTATCCCGTCTCCTTTTCGGCAGGAAACATTCAATGTAATGCTCGAGGATATGATTAACCAACTGGGTGAGTCTAACTGGTCTGCCAACGGGATGGCTTTCGCGGCGGTAGCCGACATTTATGACATGCCGCAGCGAGCGGCAGACCATATTTGTTCGCAATGAAAGATTCAGCATGCTAGGGAACTATCTCGCAGACCATCTGAAAGGCTATTTTGAAGGTGAAGACCTGTTTTCCCTTGTTGATCGATTGCAAGGAGAGGTGTTCCGCGAGATAGATGATCGCCGGACTATCAAGGTTCGGATTGGTAATTCGGGATATTTTGCGAAGATTCACCGGGGCGTGGGCTGGGTTGAGATAATGAAAAACCTGCTGCAGGGCCGTCTGCCTGTGCTTGGAGCCCGTAATGAATGGCTGGCCCTACGTGCTCTCAGGAACGCCGGAGTCCGGTCAATGACGCCGGTACTGTTTTGTGAGCGAGGGTTGAACCCGGCGACGAGGAAGTCCGCAATTCTGACGGAATCACTGGAACCTAAAGTCACTCTGGAAGATTTTGCACCCGGTGAGCCTGTTTTTAAAAGACAGCTTGTTACTGAGGTTGCCTCCATGGCGAGCAAAATGCACAGGGCTGGCGTAAATCACAGGGATTTCTACCTGTGTCATTTCTTAATGGACGCCGGCCCCGCGAAACACCCGGAAGAGGCCACGGAGCAAGATAAAAGACCCGTACTTCACCTGATCGACCTGCACCGGGCACAGATTCGGCAAAATGTTCCCAGACGTTGGGTGGTAAAGGATCTGGGCGGTCTGCTGTTTTCAGCATTTGAAAAAGACCTTACAAGAAGGGATCTCTTGCGTTTTGTGCGCACGTATAGCGAGCGACCATTGAGAGAAGCGTTAGTGAAAGATGCAAGGATCTGGGATGACGTTGTTGAGCGTGCGATAAAGCTGTGGTTTCAGGATCATGATTCGCTTCCAAGTGACGTCACCAGATTGCTGAACCGTTGATGCCGGCCTGGTTTGTCAAAGAGGAAGTCAGGGGTCTGTTCCCCGATCGTGCTACCGCCATCGGCGCGCCGGGAGAGGAAATCAACGGCAATTGGATGAGCCGACTGGTGAGATACCGTGATGGTGATGACTACTACTATATAAAGACATACACGAGCAGGGGGCGTTGGCTTAGAAGGTTCATTGGCCGGAGCAGAATCCGTGCTGAGTGGGAAAACCTTCAGGCTTTCGTCGCAATGGGAATACCCACGGCGAATCTAGTGGCCTATGGGGAATCCGACACGGGCGGGTCCTACAGCGGCACGTTAATTACCCGTGAGGTAAAGGGAACCAGCGATCTTGCAACGCTGGCAAGCAGCAAGCATTCGACGCTGGGTGATCGGCAGTGGCGATTGCAGATCATTAGCCGGCTCTCGGAGGTCGTTCAGAACATGCACGGACG
>JABGVY010000490.1 GCA_018645845.1 Gammaproteobacteria bacterium
GGCATTCGTTATTGCCGCGAGGATTGTTGTGCGTCGATAGCCGTAACTGTAAAGGCTACTGGTACTGCGTGTAGCAAGGTACGCAGCACCCCAGGCAAGCAACAGGCCCAGGACATCAGAAAGATTATGCCCGGCGTCCGCCAGTAGGCTTGCTGAATCAGTAATAAAAGCATAGAAGGCTTCTATCGCCGTGAATGCAACATTCGCGGCAACAGCAATCACGAAACTGGCGCTGATATTTGGAAACTCAACGTTGCGTTCATGTCCATGATGATGACCATGGCTATGCGTATGACTAGACATCAGATACCTCAGTAAGCGAGATGTGAGCGTAGTGTCTGTAAGTAAAAGAGGCCATGTTATTGGCCAATACAGCCCTTCGCTGCAAACCCTATAGCGGGTAAAGTCGTGCGGCGACAGTTTCTGCTATGGCCATAGAAGAAGTCAAACCCGGCGACTCTATACCAAATAAATTCACCAGCCCTGGTACCTGGTGGACATCTTCCGACTGGATAACAAAATCACAAAACGGATCCCCTGGACTCTGTAACTTGGGCCTGATGCCGGCATAACCTGCAACCAGACGGTCCAGGTTCAGTGCGGGGAAGTATTTTCTGATAGCGCGGATACCTTGATCCAACCGATCGTCGGACACAGTGTAGTCTTCAGTTTCTACGTACTCTACATCGGGTCCGAATTTAACCTGACCACCAAGGTCAATCGTCGCATGCACCCCGAGTCCGGCGACCCCGGATTCTGGTAGGGGGTAAATCAAATGTGAAAAGGGAGGCCGGCCCTGGTACGCGAAGTAATTCCCCTTACACAGAAAAAGCGGTGGTACAAACTCCTGCGACAAACCTTCGATAGATGTTGCGAGTTGCTGTGCCCCTAATCCTGCGGCATTGACCAGCCGTTCACACTCAAACTCATAGGGCTCATTCTCAATGTCGCACCTCACGGTGAAACCCAATGTTCCGTATCTGACCGCACTTACAGAGGACCTTGTTGCAAGGGTGCCCCCACAAGACTCAAGATCGGCGAGTAGCGAGGTCATTAAATCAGACGCGCTAATAATCCCAGTCGACGGAGAGAACAGTGCCATATTCGCGTTTAGCGCCGGTTCCATTTCTTGAAGTCGATGACGGGAAACTTCAATCAGGTCGTTAACGCCATTGTCCGCTGCTTGCCGTTTGATATCCTGTAACTGCTGCTCTTCAGCATCAGTGGTGGCTACGATAAGCTTACCGATTCGGTCGTGGCCAATGCCTCTGGACGCGCAGTAATCATAGAGCAATGACTTACCACGGACACAAAGCTCAGCTTTCAGCGAGCCTGCCGGATAATAAATACCTGCGTGTATGACTTCGCTATTACGGCTGCTAACACCTTCGCCAAACCGAGGTCCCTGCTCCAGCACCAGAACATCTTTTCCGGAAATCGCCAGTTCCCGAGCTATTGCCAGGCCTATAACGCCCGCCCCCACTACGCAAACGTCTATCATCTCTGAGTTATTCACGAAGACTCACGGCGATCTACCATTACCTTTATTTATACGCGTGCACGCTACCTTAATGAACCAGGAAATAACCTGCTTTTATTGCTTAAGTCTGTAGCGCCAACAATAATTCCGTAATCTACACGGGAACCCTGTGAAAGCCCTTGTAGACAATATAGGTTTAGACACAACCCTATGTGATTATCTCATGCGCCCGTCAGTCTTCACAGGCTGTCTATTGGTTGACCTTGGAGAACTTTGTGGAAAAAACGTATACATATGGAGCTGGACTGCGCACTGGTCAACGAGGGTATAGGGACGGGCAACAGCGGCCAAAATACTTTGAATGACGCACCGGCGGGGTATCACAAGACGAATGGGTTCAGAGTGGATGCCCGTGTAACCGCAGGGGCTTAGATATCGCAGCCACTTTTGACCTGTTTTATTGCGGGTTACTACGAAACCGCTAGATAAAGGCCCCTACTACAGTAACAGACCGTTCAGAACCCCAATCGGAACTGGGGTTCTGCGCAAGCAGCCTCTTTCCGTAGTACAGACTCTCTGGGAGACGGGTCACTCGCAAGCATCATCTTCAGGTGGTGACACACTTCCTGGCCAGTTCTTAGCTTCTGGCGCGACCTGCCCATTTTCCTGGCAGCTTCCATCGCGAGGACCGAATGATACTTTGCCTGGACAACGTTTTTGGGGGCTGCAACAGTTACCGGCAGCTTCAACTCAACCAGTGTTAATCGGGTGCTTTCGTCAGCACCCAGTAAACTTGCATCGTAACTCTCCGGCGCATCGCCTTTTGGCGCTGTCTTTGA
>JABGVY010000493.1 GCA_018645845.1 Gammaproteobacteria bacterium
CTAACCGAGTATAACCGCCAGTCGTCTGGAAGACAGACTAGTAATCTTCTTCCAGGGCCGCATTATAAAGCCTCGCTTCCCTTTCCCTGAGATTACTCAGCTTCAAACTTTGATAAGACTGAATCAGCAGCGGTCGCATGTCATTGTCGTCTGGATTCTCATCAAAATACTCTCGATAAGCATCCATCGCAGCGACATACATACCCCGTTCTTCTAGCAAATTAGTTTCGAGAAAAATATCGTCGCCGATCTGCTCTAACACTGCATTCAACTCCTTTTCGTCGGCAGCTGAAATGACTTCAAATTTACTGACTTTCTTTGGTATGTAGCTACCATCTCTGTCGTAAACCTCTACTCTATAGGTGTGCTCGCCCACGCCACTGTCTGCCACAGAATAACGGATCATTTCGGCCGTGGACTGGGCTGACACGTGAATTGGTGCGCCGTCATCAATAACCAGCATATATGACAATTCAGGACAAGCGTTCCTCCAGACAAGGTCTGAGTGGCTAGGGGACACGGTAACACTTCGAATCGTGCGTACCTTGTTATCGCAGGCTTCTTCCCCTGAATTAACGCCCCTTCGCACAGTCGTGTACCGCTGCGCCTTGGCAAATTTGTTCATCAGGCTCTGAAACAGGCTTGTCTCTTCCTCTTGGGGCTCGGACAAGCTACCGGCAATAACAATTACCTTACCACCATCAATCTCAATCTGGCTGTTCGAACCTAGTTCCTGGGACATACCGGACGACTGGTTGATGAGCATTCCAGAACCGTCTTTCCCCGTTTTGAGGTGATAACCGGAAAACAAATATTTAGTACGCCGCACCGGATTCCATCTGGTGCCATTTCGACTGTATTCGACCTGTCCTTCAATCTGGACAAGCTTCGCGACCGGTGGCTCTTTCGCGAACACCTGACTACTGGTGATTAGCACTAGTAGACTGACTAGAAAACCCAAACCTAATTGATTCGCTTTCATTGTATTTCCTCCTGTTCATTACCTTTTAGCAATAAACAAATAACTCATTTTTGATATTTAACTACAGGATTCCGAAACATTTATCTTACATCAGTCGCGAATCCATGGAGCACCACTTGTCGGCTATCTCTACCACTTCAACCCAACCCGGCGTCCGTCCTCGATGAAAAGATCAAATTATCCTCTGCACCTGCTACGCATTATAACCCACCAGCAGTGCCCATATTGTGCACCGCGTCACACTCTAGCCCTTAAATTGTACGCCTTTTGTCGGCACAGCCAAACTATACAGCGCCTATGCACCAAGCTGCGCCGCCTAGCGTGAGTGTGGTTTTCTCCACTATGCCCTGGTTACTCAAACCAGTTTACGATACGTTCAACTAATCCTTCCCTGGACTCACTGGGGTAGGGCTTCGCGACATGAGTGAGAATTACCGAGACGTTATCCCGACCTCCATTTGCGTTAGCCAATTCGACAAGATATTCCGCCAGTTCCGGTAGATTACGACTCAACTCAATGAACGCCTGCTCAATGTCCCGGTCCCGCACCATATCGTGAAGGCCATCCGAACAGAACAGGTAGACATCATCTACCTCGACCTCGTACTCATGACACTCAACTTCCACAAGGGGCGCCACGCCGAGTGCACGAGTTACTACATTTTTCTTATCCGATACCCGTGCTTCTTCCCTGGTCAATAGCCCCTTGTCTATCAGTTCCTGTACAAAACTGTGATCCTTCGTGACCTGCTCCAGGACATTATCGCGAAACCTGTAAACACGAGAGTCGCCAATATGGGCAATAGACAACTTGTTGTCATAGAACAGGCTGGCAACGATCGTGGTGCCCATCCCCTTACATTGGGGCAGAGTCTGGGAGGTATGGAAAACGGCGTCATTAGCCATCTGTACCACTTTCTGAACCACCCTTGAATCCATAGGCATCTCAGACTCTTCGGAATCGAGCTCGGCTGGCAGGGACGAATTCCCGAGCCGGTAGCCGCTGAGCTCTTCCATCAGAAGATGTACAGCCATTGAACTGGCGACCTCTCCGGCATTCAGCCCACCCATACCATCGGCCAGCACTGCAATGCCAAGCTTGGCATTGTCAGCGATATAATCTTCATTGTGGTCCCGAACCAAACCTTCGTGGGTCCGTCCGACTATGAAGAGCTGGCTGTTGAGATTAACACTCTTCATCAAGCGTTCCCGGCATTGTTTTCCGTACTTTCTGCGCCCATACGTTCCATGCAGACTTTTAGGTGCGCCGCCAGCTTCTTACCACTCTGGTAGCGCTTCTCTGGTCGCTTACCCATCGCATTGTGGATGACTTTCCGCAATGCAGGATTAATGTCGGGCTTGACCTTCTTAATGTCAATCGCCGAATCATTCACTATGGAGTACATCAATGTCGCCATCGAATCACCTTTAAAGGGCAGCTCACCGCAGACAAGCTGGTAGAGCACAACCCCAAGGGAAAAAAGATCAGCACGACCATCAACTTTCTTGCCCATACACTGTTCAGGAGACATGTAGTTGGGTGTCCCAAGCACTGTGCCGGTTCTTGTTTTACTTGAATCTGTAATACGAGCGATTCCGAAGTCCGTGATTTTGGCTATTCCTGTATCCGGGTCATACATGATGTTCGACGGTTTAATATCGCGGTGCACTACCTTCTCACCATGAGCATAGTCCAGGGCGATAGCACAGTCCGACACTATTCTCAGAACATCACCCACCGGCAGGAGTGAATCTGTCTTAATGTGACGATCAAGGTCATACCCCTTGAGCAGTTCCATCGCTATATAGGCCAGGTCGTGGTCTTCCCCGGCATCATATATCGCAACAATATTGGCATGGTTCAGGCGGCCCGCAGACTCAGCTTCCCTGAAGAATCTCTCTTTAACATCCTGCAGCTCATCCTCACCAAAACCCTGTGACAATCCCATCGTCTTGATGGCAACGGCGCGATTAATCTTGGGGTCCTTACCCAGATAAACAACCCCCATGGCACCCTGCCCCAGTTCGTTCTCGACCTGATATCGACCTAGCATGGGTTTTTCAACCGAGCCATCTTCATTGACGATAGTGGCTCCGAGCATCTGCATGCTATTGCCACCTGTCAGCACGGCGTCTTCCATCGAGTTACAACGGGCGATTCGTTTTTGTATATCCCGGAAACCGGACTCTGTCTCTCCGATGAACTCGTAACAGGACTGCGCCTTGTTGTACTGGCGCTTACGCTCGTAATCCAACCCCAGGTTATAGATCAGGTTATAGGTGTTTTCCTCTGGAGTGCAACGGCGGTATTTCTCAAAGGCCGCATCTAATTGACCCTGCCCCTGATAAGCCAACCCCAGCATTCTGCTGCTTTCTGCAGAATCTGCAGCACTCACTGCCTGGTTTTTTTCCGCTATCATAAACAACCGCATACTTATCGCGACCAGGGTAACCAGCCCAGCCAGCATTGCGTAAGTCATGGAAATAACCAAACCCAGATACACATAAAGCGCACCGACTGCCAAAATATAGACCAAATAGACTCCTGCCGCTGCAAACACACGGCCTGCGAGTCCCTTCACGGCACCGGTGATAAGCAGGGCGACTAGCAACAAAGCCGTCACCAAAGACTCAACTAAGGTACTCGCTGGTCTTAGGGGAGCCCCATTCATCATTGTGCTGATAGCATTTGCGATAATCTCAACTCCGTAGACCGAACCCGTCGGGGTATTGTATTTATCGTGAGTCACTTCCCAGGTATCACCGACTAATACAATTTTGTCGCCAAACACATATTGCCATTCCTCCGCTTCCTCAGCGGTCGCATTCTCAAGGTCAAGAATCTCTAGCGCAGAGAACCCTGCAGCACCTTCAAACAGGTATCGGGTACCTGCGTCGAGGAGGGGAAAATCTATGTAGATGTCACCAAACTGATCGAGTGGCGCGCGTAGCCTGTCGCCAAGCACTAGCGTATTGCCCTCAAGGCGCGGTTCAACCTGCCAATAGGACGCCAGCGCCTGCACAGGATAGGGCCAACCATCTTTGTTACTCGTGATGTCCTTGTGTATTCGAAGTCTGCCAAGACTATCGACAATCGCACTGGTGGGTTCCAGGTTTGTATATCCCGTCATCGAAGTCTCATTTAATACTTCGGTCGGGTACGACAGACCCGTAAATTTCTCGTCTTCAAAATTAGCGTAGGACACTAGAAGCACATTGTCTGCAGAACGTAACATTTCCGCGGTGGGTTCATCCTCCCCGTAGGAACTTCTAAAATCCATCAGGAAGTCGAGGCCAACCACCCGGGCACCAAATCCCGAAAGAATTTCCGCAATCTTGCCCAGGTCCGTACGACGAAATGGAAAGCTGCCGTACTCTTCGTACAGGGCTTCATCCAGCGCAACGATCATGATCTCGTCCCTGAGCTTTGTCAGTTCAGGGTCACCAAAGACAGTTCGGAAGATTTGACGAATGGAAATTGTTTGGTCTTCCAGAAGCGAAAAGACCTCGAATCGCTCGGCAGGGATCGTCAATAGGAAAAAAACAATCGTTATTGCAACATCCAGACGTTTGAGTGGATTCTTCATAACTTAGCAGTTTACCCCTCAGCGGGCAGGTCGCGATGCACCAACACCCTGTTTTCTTGACAATATTGAGGCATCAGCGTTGACATGTCCATTCCACCTTATCGGGAAATCTAGTATTCTTAACGACTTTCCAGTGCTAAGAACCTCGATGCTAACTGTTATCTCTCCCGCCAAAACTCTGGATTTTGATACGTCGCCTACGACTTCAAAATCCTCAACGCCAATTTTCAAATCGCACACCAATGCTCTCGTTGATGTGATGCGCCAAAAATCGCCTGCAGAGCTCAGCAAACTTATGGGTATTAGCCCAAAACTTGCAGCGCTCAATGTTGAACGATTCCAGTCATTCAAGCCGCGTTCGAAAACGACCAAACAGGCGCTGCTGGCATTCAAGGGGGATGTCTACATAGGACTGGAAGCCGAAACTTATGGCGAAAGAGATTTTAATTTCGCACAGAAAAACCTGAGAATTCTTTCTGGACTTTACGGCATCCTCAGGCCTCTGGACATGATCAAACCTTACCGGCTGGAGATGGGTACTCGCCTGAAAACCAAAAGCTGCAAAACACTTTATGAATTCTGGGGCGACGAGATTGGCGATGCGCTAGGAAAAGAACTCTCTGCACACCGAAACAAAACGCTGTTAAACCTTGCGTCTGTCGAATACTTCAAGGCTGTCTCAACCGGCAAGCTACCGGGCAAGGTGATTACCCCTGTTTTCAAAGACTACAGTAAGGGCACTTACAAGGTGCTCGGTTTTTTTGCGAAAAAAGCACGCGGATCGATGGCAAGTTTTATCGTTAGGAACCGGATCAGTAAGCCCGAAGATATCAAGGGGTTCTCGGAAGACGGCTACCAGTACAACAAAACCTACTCAACAGATGACCAGTGGGTATTTACCCGGAAGGCAAGCTAACAACCGATCACAGAGCTATCTTGAACCACCTCCAGCAGCTGGCTAGAAATCCATCTTGAATCATCAACTGACAGCCAAAACCTCTTCTAAAAGCTTTCATGCGAACATGGGCATCATCGTCAACCCGTTTTCCGGGCGAGACGTCCGTCGTGTCGCTGCACGCGCCAGCACCAGCGACCACCATGAGAAGCAGCAACAGGTGACACGCCTGGTGCTTGGCGCCCTTTCCCAGGGTGTCGAGAAAATCTATCTCGCGCACGAGCCCTTCAGAATCAATGAAAAAGCGGTAGAGAACCTTCAAGAAAGGGATCAAATAGAGATCCTCAGGTTTACCCTGAGCCACTCAGCCAGGGACACAACCACAATGGCCCAAATGATGTGGGACGAAGGTTGCCGGGTGTTCATTGTGCTCGGCGGAGACGGGACATCCCGAATCGTTGCCCGAAGTTTTCCTGACGCCATCATATTGCCGCTATCCACCGGTACCAACAATGTCTTCCCTTATCGACTTGAAGCGACCGTTGCGGGGATGGCCGCCGGTCTGGTTGCCGCAGGGAAAATTCCAGCGGATCATTGCCGCAGATGCAAACGGGTTCACATCAGGAAAAACGACGAGTCTGATATTGCCCTGATCGATGCAGTGCTGCTACGCAACGATTTCATGGGCAGCCTACTCCCATTTAAACCTGAAGACCTGTCAACAATCGTATTGACGAGAGCGGAACCAGCCTCAATTGGCATATCCCCAATCGGGGGGTTTTTCAACCCGACGGGACACCACAATGACAACGGTGTCGTCGCGCAATGTAACCCTGATGCTAGCCTCCGAGCGAACGTGCCCATCTCTCCCGGATTGCATGCTGAGGTTGGCATTGATTCTGTTCGACCAATCGCGTTAGGAGAATCTGTTAATTTCGAGGGACCAGGGATTCTGGCCTTTGATGGAGACCGAAGCATCAAACTTGCAGACGGAGAGGTCGCCATAGCCAATGTCCTGCGGGATGGTCCTTTTATCATTGAAGCTGAAAAAGTGATGGCGCTGGCCGCCTCCAGCAATCTGTTCCAGCTGTAGGCTAACTGCCACATATTTTTGCACTGCCAAACACCGATCAATCCGGTATCCTTACAGCCTAAGAATCAAAATGGCCAATTCAAGAGAGTAATCGATAATATGAGGTTGTTTCAGCTACTGTTAATGCTTTTAGTGTTTGCGCCGCTTGCGCTAACAGCAGAAGACGAAACCACGACCCAGCCGACCACCAAAACGCTGGCTTGGCCTGACGGCACCCGCTATGTTGGCGGTGTCATGGACGGTAAACGAAAAGGTAAGGGAACGATCTTCTGGCAGGATGGCACCCGTTTTGTGGGCCAGTTCGATAACGACATGCGCAATGGGCCCGGAACAATGATCCTTCCGGATGGAACGGTCTACACCGGTTTTTTCAAGAACGACGAGCTGGTTGATACTGAACGCACTATCGCCGCCAGCGCAAAAGCCGCGGCAGAGCTGGACAATGAAGAATCAGCCGCTGCGCTGCAGGGTACTGAACTGCCTATGGAAGCTGACTCGCTAGTTGACAGGCCATCTGCCACACTCACCCAGGTTGACGAAAATGATCTGCTGGAACCTGTGAGCGATCCTGAACCCGCGATTGTCCAGGATGCAGCTCCAGAACCCGAAGATGACATCGTGGCAGCTGCAGCAACCAAATCTGAGTCAATCGCTGAACCTGAGCCCGAACCCGGCCCTGAAGAATACTATTACTCCAGCGATGTAACCGACATTACAGATTCGGTCAAAGACGAGCTGATCGAGACCGTAGACCTATGGGCAGCAGCATGGTCTGATCAAAATGTTCCTCAGTACATCGCCAACTATTCCGAAGATTTCGCGGTCCCAGGCCGACAGAGCAGACGAAACTGGGAAGCACTCAGAAGAACCAGAATCAAGCGTCCAAGTTATATCAACCTCGATATCACCTATCAGCGATTTGAACTGGTCGATACTAACGTCGTGGACGTTTTCTTTCGACAGGCTTACCGCTCGAACACCTATAGCGACCTGACTGACAAAGTCCTCAGGCTCCGCAAGGAAGATACAGACTGGAAGATCTTGATCGAACGCAGTCGATAGTCTTCTTAAAATTTCAAGACATTCAGCACATCGTAAGGAAAAATATGCCTGAAGCATCAAAGCCATTCCCTTCCGCGACTATTCTCATGCTTCGAGATGGTCCTACTGGTCTGGAGACCTTCATGGTTGTAAGGCACCACCAGATCGATTTCGCCTCCGGCGCACTGGTGTTCCCCGGCGGCAAGGTTGATGCCGGCGATTATGATGTTCGCAACTACTGCGACGGCATAGACAGTGCTGACGACACAGCCGTTGCCATGATGGCAGGCGCTATCAGGGAAGCTTTCGAAGAATGTGGTATTTTGTTAGCCCGCGAGAAAGGCTCTGACGCTCTGGTGTCAGGCGAGAGGCTGAGCACCCTTGAACACTATCGTGACCCATTAAACCGAAGCGAAGTTTCACTCGTCGAATTCCTTGAAAAAGAACAACTCATGCTCGCTTGTGACACGCTGCAACTCTTCGCCCACTGGATTACTCCTGAGATGCTACCCAAACGCTTCGATACTCACTTCTACCTGGCAGCAGCCCCCTCAGACCACCTGGCAATTCATGACGGTCACGAATCTGTGGA
The DNA here is from genome assembly GCA_018645845.1 of Gammaproteobacteria bacterium. Taxonomy (GTDB): domain Bacteria; phylum Pseudomonadota; class Gammaproteobacteria; order Pseudomonadales; family Azotimanducaceae; genus UBA9659. The sequence continues at coordinate 8,191 of JABGVY010000493.1, forward strand.
TTCAGTCTGGATTTCACCGGATAACGCCATCAAGGGAAACGCGGACGGCACCTATACGATCATCTTCCCGACTCGCGTTAATGTAGAAATGCTGGGAGAAAGCTCAAATGTTGCTGATGCCATGCGGGCAGCAACAGACAGAAACATCGTTCCCATTCTGCCCTGGACTGAAAACAGGGACGATGGAAACTACATCTGTATCCCTGAAGATTCGGGTTACGTCACGACCGCGGAGAAGATGCAACGGCCACCCGCTTGACTCGAGGCCAGATTAATTTAGTTTTTTCCTAGCCCCCGAAGTCGTCGAGGAAGATATTTTCCCGTTCAACCCCAAGGTCTTCAAGCATGCCAATCACGGCTGAATTCATCATGGGTGGCCCGCACATGTAGTACTCGCAATCTTCTGGCGCAACGTGCTCTTTCAGGTATTCGTCGAAAAGTACATTGTGAATGAAGCCGGTGTAGCCTTCCCAGCCCTCGATTCCCTGATCAGATAATGCAACGTGCCATTCAAAATTCGGATTTTCTGCCGCCAGCTTGTCGAACTCATCTACATAGAACAGTTCGCGCTGATTACGGCCACCGTACCAGAAGGTGATTTTTCTATCGGTGTGAATTCTCAGTAACTGGTCAAAAATATGTGCTCGCATTGGCGCCATACCGGCACCACCGCCGATAAACACCATCTCTGCGTTTGTTTCTTTAGCAAAGAACTCGCCGTATGGCCCGAAAATAGTCACCTTGTCACCGGGCTTCTTGGTGAACAAATAAGAGGACATTTTGCCAGGGGGGAAGTCTGTACCCGGCGGTGGTGACGCAACACGGATGTTGAATTTCATCACACCTTTCTCATCCGGATAGTTCGCCATCGAGTATGCTCGAATCGTTGGCTCTGGCACGACTGACTGATGCTCAAAAACACCAAACTTCTCCCAATCGCCAACGTACTCTTCCTCGACATGAATATCCCTGTAATCGATATCATAGGGAGGAATCTCAAATTGAACATAGCCACCAGCACGGAAGTCTACTTCTTCGCCTTCAGGCAGCTTGAGCACCAACTCTTTAATAAATGTCGCAACGTTTTCATTGGAAATGACGTCACATTCCCAACGCTTAACGCCAAAGAACTCCGCAGGCACTTCAATTTTTAGGTCCTGCTTAACCGCTGTCTGGCATGACAACCGCCAACCATCTTTCGCTTCACCGCGCGTAAAATGTCCTTCTTCTGTCGACAGCATTGAGCCACCGCCCTCCGTCACCACGCAACGGCACTGTGCGCAGGTGCCACCGCCACCGCACGCGGAGGAAAGGAAAATGCCGGCATCAGCCAGGGTATTCAACAGCTTGCCCCCGGCGCTACAAGTGATCGTCTTTTCAGGATCACCATTAATTTCGATAACCACTTCACCGGTGCTTACCAGCAATCTACGAGCATACAGAATGACCAACACGAGCATCATGATGATTCCCGTAAACATGCTGACACCCAAAAAAACTTCAATAACGTTCATATCTGGACTCTAAAAACCTCTTCAATGCCGGGTTATCTCTGACCCGCAGAACTTTGCCTAAAGTAAAATTCCCAAATTGGAATACCTAATGTGCAATGTCTAACGCGCAATGCCTAAAGTGAAATCTCTAAAGTGAGATGCCGCCGAAGGACATAAAGCCCAGGGACATCAAACCCACCGTGATAAAAGTGATCCCAAGGCCTCGCAGGCCTTGCGGCACATCACTGTATTTCATCTTTTCACGAATACCCGCCAGCACCACAATCGCAATAGCCCAGCCCAAACCTGAGCCAAAACCATAGACAACACTTTCCGCAAAATTGTAGTCGCGATTCACCATAAAAATAGACGCTCCGAGAATTGCACAATTGACGGTAATGAGCGGCAGGAAAACACCTAGCGCGTTGTAAAGCGCAGGGACATACTTATCAAGGAACATCTCTAGTGTCTGCACTATCGCTGCAATCACACCGATATAGGACAGGAAACCCAGAAAACTAAGATCCACATCCGGAAGCCCAGCCCAGGCTAGTGCACCGTCAGCCAACAGATACTGGTACAGTAGGTTGTTAACTGGTACCGTAATTGTCAGCACGACCACTACAGCAATACCAAGCCCCATCGAAGTTTCGATCTTCTTGGAGATGGCTATAAACGTACACATGCCTAGAAAAAACACGAGCGCCATGTTTTCGATGAAAACAGCGCGAACAAAAAGACTCAGATAGTATTCAATCATAATTAAGCCCCCTTATACCTTGGACAACGCGGTGTGACCGCCAATTTCATACTCGGGTTCTTCAATCTGCTCTGTCTTCCAGGCGCGCAGTGCCCAGATCAACAGACCGATAATAAAGAAGGCGCTAGGGGGCAAAAGCATCAATCCCATCGGTGAATACCAGCCTCCGTTTGTGACCAAAGGCATAATTTCGATACCAAACAGACTACCTGATCCGAAAAATTCTCTAATAGTGGCAACAACCATAAGCACTACACTGTATCCGAGGCCATTACCAATACCATCAAGAAAGCTCAGACCCGGAGGGTTTTGCATTGCAAAAGCTTCCGCCCGTCCCATGACAATACAGTTCGTAATGATAAGGCCAACAAAGACACTTAGCTGCTTACTGATGTCATAAGCTACAGCTCCCAACACCTGGTCCACTACAATAACCAGTGAAGCAATTATCGTCATCTGGACAATAATCCGGATGCTGCCAGGAATCTGGTTTCGAATCATAGAGATAAACAGGTTCGAAAATGCGGTCACCAGGGTCAGTGCTATACACATCAC
>JABGVY010000494.1 GCA_018645845.1 Gammaproteobacteria bacterium
CAGGGATGAGCCCTGTCCCGTTTAACGAGATCTGTCCATTCAGAAATCAACGTCTGCACCAACTCAGTCGAGAATATCTTGCCTGAAGGCATCTCTGCCCAGACCAGTAATCCAAGTTTGTCTGCCCAGTAGAGATAGCGTGGGTCTTCTGCTTTTTGGTGCTTACGTGCGCAGTTGAACCCCATCTGCAAGGTCAGTTCTACATCTCGACGGATATCATCATCGCTTAATGCGGTATACCAGCCACCGGGAAAGTAACCCTGGTCGAGAACGCCCCGAAGAAATAGTTTCTTCCCATTTAGAAGCAGGTGCCCATCACGAACCCCGATTTCTCGTAGCCCCGTGTAGCTGGTCACTTCATCAACATCGCCGCTCCGGGTATCTAAAAGCGTCAGTTTCACATCGTAAAGGGTTGGCGACTCAGGCGACCACAGCACAGGCTCGTCCAATTGAAACGACACCCGGGCTTCGGAACGCAAACCTGTATTCACCTGCTTTCGGCCTACAACAACTCCCGCCAGCAGCAACTCAACCGTCAACTCCCCCTCTACTTGCTTCGAGAACAACGCTGTGAAGGTCAGTTCTCCAGAGCTGACATCAAAGACCGAATGGGTACTTTCGATTGAAACCGGCGGGAGAGGCTCGAGCCAGACCGTTTGCCAGATACCCGTGACACTGTCGTAGTCAATCGGCCACCGGGTGGTACCCGCTTGTTTTCCCCTCGGCTGCGTCCACGACAAAGAATCCTCAACTCTCACCACAATCGTATTGGCACCAGGCCGAAGAACATGTTCAACATCAAACGAAAAGGGCGCATAACCACCCCGGTGCTGCCCTACTTCCTGTCCATTGACAAAAACGCGGGTCCAGTGATCACACGCGCCAAAGCGCAGACACGTCCTGCTATCCCAGTCCTCTGGCAGATCAAACTCCCGGTAGTACCAGACAACCGAAGCGGGCTGAATGTTATTAACAGTAGAAGCTTCGGATTCCACCGGGAAAGGAACATGGATAGTCGCGGCGCTTTTCGGAAACTCCTCCCTAAACCAGCCTTCAACCAACCCAATGTCATCGACATCTTCAACAAAGCGCCAGCTACCATTCAGATTTTTCCAATCGGGTCGTACCAGGAGAGGTCGAGGATATTCTGGCCGGGGCATTAACATTTTCCTGTCTCACATGTCGCTGAACTGAAACTATAACTTAACGTAAACCACTTCAAAAAAAATTACCCGGCTGGTGGACGGCTCTACTCCCTGGCCTTTTTCAGTATCAAAGAAGGTATTAGTTTCCTTGGTTGCATGAACGCACTGTACGATGGGTTCATGACCAATCGCCTACCGATAATCCTTCAGACGAACTCACCTTACGAAGCTCCTTAGTACTGGTCTCCACTGGCCAAGTTCAAGTACACTGCAAGCATAATCGAAAATCAGTTACGAGGCATGACCATGAATTTTAATATACCCGGCGATGACGACGAACTGCGTACTGCACTGAATGACGTAAACCTGCCAACTCTTTTAATGGTCATGACACAGTTCTCAGGTGATGATCGCTGGATGACAGATCGATTCCGACCGGATCCTATTCATACCCCCGAGGGGAGTATTTTCCCCGACGATACCGGCAACTACGACAGCGATATCGCAACCGAGATCAGGGAAGAAGCCTTTGAGCTCCTCAGAACTTTACGTGACGAAGGCGGCAACATGCCACCGACCCCAGACCTCAAAAAAATGCGGCATCTGATGGAGTTCTCCACTGCTGAACCATTGGAAGACGAGTTTTGCGCAATGCTGCTGGAAGAAACCAATTTCGTGAACAGAGACAATAACTGGAAACCTGAATTGGAAAAACTGACCGCTGGCGCGGCCGGCGAAAATTTCAGCGTCATTGTCATTGGGGCAGGTATGTCCGGGATATGTACCGGAATAAAGCTCAGTGAAGCAGGTATCAACTACACCATCCTGGAGAAAAACGCAGCAGTCGGCGGCACCTGGTACGAGAATTCCTATCCGGACTGTGGTGTTGATACCCCAAACCATTTTTATTCCTATTCGTTTGAACGCAACGCCAACTGGTCTGGGTATTTTTCCAAACGTGACGAGTTATACGAATACTTCGAGCAGTGTACAGACCAGTTCGGTATTCGAGATCACATCCAGCTAAATACTGAAGTCCAGAAAATGCAGCTCGATACAGGCTCCCAGACCTGGCAAGTCACCGTGAAGAGACAGGATGGGTCCGTCGATATCCTGGCAGCAAATGCCGTCATCAGTGCTGTCGGCCAGCTTAACCGGCCCTCTATTCCTGATTTTGATGGCCTGGAAACATTCGAGGGAGATAGCTTTCACTCAGCCCGCTGGCAGCATGATGTATCCCTTGAAGGAAAGCGGGTCGCGGTCATCGGAACAGGATGCAGCGCCGTCCAATTGGTTCCCAAAACAGCCGACACGGCTTCCCACCTGACTGTTTTCCAACGATCACCTCACTGGATATCACCGAACAAGGACTACTATCGCCCCGTCGAAGCAGGCCTGAAGTGGGCACTCAACCATATCCCGCTTTACGCTGAGTTTCATCGCGCCCGCATGATTTTCGGCTTTATGGATCGCAACTGGCCAGCCGTGCCCAGCGACCCGGCGTGGGATCATAAAGACCGAGCGATGAGCGAGGCCAACGATATGTTACGGGAAGCATTGACTGGATATATCAGCGAGCAACTCGGTGAGCAACAGGAGCTGATGGAAAAATGTCTCCCTGATTTTCCGGTTTTCGGCAAACGGCTCATCATCGACAACAACTGGTACCAGCATATGGCACGCGAGGACGTGGATCTGGTGGACGAAGCCATCGTGCGATTTCATCCGAAGGGCATCGAGACTGCAGATGGAACCATCCATGAGTTCGATGTCGTCGTGTTTGCTACCGGATTTAACACCAACCGATTTCTATGGCCGATGGATGTCGTCGGAAAATCCAATGTCAGTTTAGCTGAACGCTGGGGGGAATATCCCCAGGCTTACAAAGGCATGCTGGTCCCCGACTATCCAAATTTATTCTGCATTTATGGCCCGAACACCAATATCGTGCATGGTGGCAGCATTATCTACAACACTGAATGCCAGGTTCACTACATTATGCAGTGCCTGGTTCTTATGTTGCAGCAACGGGGAAAGCTTCTTGAAATCCCCCAGGAAGCGACCGACGAATACAATGAGGAAGTTCAGAGTCTTAGCAAGAATCTTGCCTGGGGTCACCCGGGAGTTGAGAGTTGGTACAAGAACTCTGATGGGAAGGTGGTCAATAACTCACCATTTAGTAACCTGGAATACTGGTCTCGCACCCATGACGTGGAGCCCAACACTTATCGGTTGGACTAGGCCTCAGAGTATCTAGTCCGGGCTTATAGTCAGGGCTTCTAGTCAGGACAAGAGGTCTGAACAGGACAGGGATTCAAGCGCGGTAAGCGCTCGTTCGAGCATCGTGGTTCCAAGTTTCACACCACGTTCGTTACCCTGGTCAAGGGTGCCACAGATCGCGATCGGAGTGATCATGGTCACCAGTATGTTGTATCGGTACTGCTCGATACATTCCTCAAAACTATAGCCCTCGACCCCCCTGTCTTTGAGTATGTCGTGATAGTGCTTTAAAGCCTGCTGCTCAGATTCACCCCGCAGCGCCGCATCGCACCCACCGGCACTGAAATAAGCAATGTCGTGCGTTCCATTTCCACCCATCGTGTTTTGCCAGTCAAAGGCAATAATGTCCGGTTCATCCTTTGATCCCGTCAAGAAGACGTTATCCACGCGGTAGTCCCCATGAATGATGGTCGGCTCGCCACCCATTGCATGCAGGAAGAGATCTATATATTGATCACCTATTTTGCGGACGATATCTGCGCGGTCACCACCAAAATAATCCGGAAATCTTTCTATGGTCGGCTCAATACCAGGCCGCAGTATTTTATCGCGCCTAAACAGAATCGTTTTCATATCTACCTGGTAATTCAACCAGTCAAACTCAGCAGCTCGACCCCAGAAAGTTGCATGAAGCTCTGCGGCCCTGCTAAAGGCAGCCAGACGCTCCTTCTCGGTACAACCCTGCAACTGGTCACCCACTTTCTCATCCCCAAGATCTTCCAGTACCAGTAGAAAATCCTGGGTAACCGGATCAACCGATGCGTACAGACACTGTGGAACCCTGATCGGTGTTTCCTGTGCAAGATGAAGATAAAAGTTAATCTCGTTTTTGTAAAAGTTAAGGCCTTTGGACAACGCACTATTTTCGGTTCGGGCAATGCATTTAACGATGACAGTTTCTTGCTGACCGGATTCCAGTGTCAGGTGACCCCGGGCGATAGAGGACATCAACCCAACACCTTCACCCAGGCCACGGATTTCTACATCCGCAATTTTTTCGGGATAAATGTGTCCGATAGTTTCGTTCGCTATCGAGGTGGTGAATTCTTCGTAACGCTCAACGATTATGGACATATACCTCCCTATAAAAATAGTTAACCAACACTCGTTCTCTCTGCCGAGTTATCACGGCTTATACTTTGATACCCGCAAGTCATTTTCACCCGTCGTCAGTATCCTTAACTTCTAGCTTTTGTAAACCTACGATACAGGCGCGTTCGCAAGGTAAACTAACCCCAACTCTCAACTATCTAATCATCAGGATCAAGCTCTAAGGTGCTTTGACCTTGGCAAAACCGGCTATCCTTTGTTTAATGGGTTCGGAGGTGAACTATCAACAACTATGACTACATTATTGTAGGGGCAGGATCAGCAGGCTGTGTACTGGCTAACCGCCTCTCTGAAAACCCAGATAACCGGGTACTGGTGCTGGAAGCAGGTGGCAACGACCTGCACCCTTATGTGGGCATACCCAAGGGCATCGCAAAACTCGTCCAGCACCCCCGATTCACCTGGGCATTCCCCATCAAACAACCCAGAAAACCTGGGCTCCCGGCAACCGAGGTCTGGATTCGCGGTAAATCTTTGGGTGGATCTAGCTCTATCAACGGAATGATCTATTCCCGGGGGCATCCACAGGACTATGAAGAATGGAACACCCTGGGCGGACCGGGTTGGGGCTGGGAAGATATTAAGGCGGTGTATCGCCAGATCGAATCACATGAACTCGGGGAAGCTGATCACCGGGGAGGGACCGGCCCACTGCCAATATCAACGGGACAATTCAGATACCCAATCGCCGAACAGCTTATCGAAGCGGGAGTCCAATTCGGTCTTGAGCGCAAAGAAGATCTAAACGACGAAACGCTTGAGGGCATCGGCTACTACAATCACAACATTAAAAACGGACGCCGAATGAGTGCGTCTCGCGTTTTCCTGAAGCCTGCAATGAAGCGCAGCAATCTCACGGTCATAACCAGTGCCCACGCGCAGAAAGTTAATTTTGAGGATGGCAGGGCTGTCAGCATCGATTGTGACGTCGGCGGCTCCCCTGAGACCTTTCAGTGTTGCGGAGAGATCATTCTGAGCGCGGGTGCCTTGCTTTCCCCAAAACTATTGCAGCTATCCGGTATCGGCCCAGCAGGTTTGCTTGACTCACTTGGCATCGACATTATTCATGATAGCCCCGACGTCGGGCGAAAACTGAGGGAACACCTTGGGTTTTCCATGCCGCATCGATTAAAAAATGGCAAGGGCATCAATCATCGCTTTCATGGAGCAGGCCTTGTAGCCAGCGTGCTGCAATACTACCTGACACATACCGGGCCAATGGCAACCGGGCCTTTTGAGATAGGCGCATTCGTTCGTTCCATGCCCGGCACAAATCGACCGGACACGCAGCTTTATTTGGGCGCCTTCAGCTATGGCCGTTCAGACGACAATTTTCCTGTGCAACTGAACAAGCCGGACAGCCAGCCTGGCATTACTATTTATGGCCAACTACTGAATCTGACCAGCGAAGGCGAAATCAGTATCGAAAGCGCTGACCCGAATAGACCGCCAGCCATCAAGCCTAACTGGCTGAGCACAGACTATGACCAAAAAGCGGTTGTTGCGATGGTCCGCACCATGCGCAGGTATGTGCAACAGCCCGCCGCAGCGACCTATTTTGGTGAGGAACTGATCCCCGGCGAAGATTGCCAGAGTGATGAACAAATCCTGGAAGCGGTACAACGCTTGTCGACCAGCGGGCTTCATGCCACCGGCTCCTGCCGAATGGGAAAGGATGAACAGTCAGTGGTCGACAACCAGCTCCGGGTTAGAGGGGTTACGGGGCTTCGAGTGGCCGATTGCTCAATCATGCCTGCACTACCCAGCGGCAATACCAACGCCCCCGCGATGGCAGTCGGCTGGCGGGCCAGCGAGATCATCCTGAATGCAAAAGTTTAACCTTACCTGCAACGCAATATAAGGACAGCCTGACTATCGACTCTCAACAGCTTGTGCGGCAACGATTTATCTTCATGACCGCTCTGATATTCGCCGGCGAAGCCGTTTACGCAATACCCTTTCATGTCGCTCGCTTCTTCCGGCCAACGGTACTTGAAGTCTTCAACCTGACAGCGACGGAACTGGGCGCAGCACAGGGCGTCTATGGCATCGTTGCCATGATTGCCTACTTCCCGGGCGGCCCACTGGCTGACCGCTTCCCTGCACGCAAGCTCCTCGCTTGCTCGCTCTGGTCAACCGCACTAGGCGGGGTCTATATGACCGGTTTCCCTGGCTACATCGGATCAATCTGGCTTTGGGCATTTTTTGGGGTCACCACCATTTTGTTTTTTTGGGCGGCGCTAATCAGGGCGACTCGTGACTGGGGCGGCAACGATGCGCAGGGCAGGGCATACGGACTGCTCGATGGTGGTCGCGGACTACTGGCAGCCGCACTGGCATCAGCGGGTGTCATGATTTTCGGCCTGACATTTCCGGAAGATGCCTCAACTGCTTCCCTGCAGGAAAAACAGGACGCATTGTTTCAGGTCATCTGGGGTTACAATATCGTGACCGTACTGGCCGGGGTTTTTGTCTGGTTTGCCATTCCGGACACCCACCCATCTGAAGCCAATGGCAAAGAACACACTCCAGATGGCAGCATTTCAAAGCACATTGTTGCGGTGCTCAGGATTCCTGCGGTATGGATGCAGGCAGTCATCCTGCTTTGCGCTTACGTCGCCTACAAGGGGTTTGATAACTACTCACTGTTTGCTGTCGATGCTTACGGAATGAACGAAGTCGATGCAGCCGCAATTGTGACTATTGGCGCCTGGCTTCGACCGGTAGCGGCGCTCGGCGCGGGCTTGCTCGGCGATCGATATAATGTGTCCAGGATGCTTGCTTTGTCTTTCCTGTTTTTGCTGGCCTCGGACCTGTTTTTTGCATTTACGACCCCCATAGCGGGCGCTGTCGGAATTCTTCTCGGCAACATTCTGATAGGATCAACGGCGATTTTCGCCATGCGTGGTTTGTATTTCGCCTTGCTAGAGGAAGCGAAAGTACCTGTCATCATGACAGGTACCGCTGTTGGTCTTGTCTCGGTCGTCGGGTATACACCAGACATCTTCGTGGCACTCGTCGCCGGTATCATGATCGATGCAAACCCTGGTGCTACAGGCCATCAACACTTCTTCGTGTTTCTCTCGACATTTGCAGCGATCGGACTTGTGGTCAGCCTAACCCTGATGCGTTTGTTGCATCGAAATAAAGCTGCCCAACACTAATCCTGTTCCATGGACCAGGTTTTGCTGGTCAGGCGGGCTAATTCCCACTCGGACAGGGATTCGTCTACTTCATGATACTTCAGAGGTTGTTTCGTTTCTGCTGTTTCAACACTGTTCATCGCTGTGACTGGTTGTATCTGTGGGATAGACATGATGTGCGCCTTTCGTGATCAGAGTGTGTCGTCATTTCCGACAAACACAATTTATCAGCAGTGAAAGGAATCGATCAGGGAATAATTAGAAAGTAATAAATTCCTGTCTGGAAAGGGTTACCTCAAGAGGACCATCTTTCGAAGTGATGAATAAGCCCCTGCAGAGTTGGCACCCTGACACTAATAATCCTTGCTTTACGCGATTTAGGACCCTAGACTGCGCCCGCTGATCCACGATCGGCCACGTCATGTTGATTTGATAGCACTGGGTACCCCAGTCGCCCCTCACCTCGAGGCCAGCCAGGCTTGTAACGCCACTGCCTCAACTCTTTATGTCGTCCCGCGCACCCGTGCGCCCTAACATCGCAATAATTGCGGTGAATTACATCATTGCGCCCGTAAAATGGCGCCAGGAAAGAATATGAGTTTTAATGAACTTGGCTTGTCCAAGCCACTACTAAAAGCGATATCCGACAGCGGATATACAGAGCCAACCTCCATCCAATCAGCGGCGATTGGACCAGTCCTCTCGGGAAAAGACCTGATGGCATCTGCTCAAACAGGAACCGGTAAGACTGCCGCTTTCACGCTGCCACTACTGGAAAAGCTAGGCCAAAGAGACAATACTGGCAATCATCCGCGCGTTTTGGTTATCACACCCACACGCGAACTTGCCGCCCAGATCGAAGCATCTGCAAACACCTACGGCAAGCACACGACGCTTCAATCACTGGCTGTGTTTGGCGGCGTTAAGATAGGACCACAGATCAAGAAATTGCGTCAGGGTATCGACATTCTTATAGCAACCCCCGGTCGCCTGCTGGATCTGAGCCAACAGGGAGCCGTAAACCTTAAGCAGGTCGAAGTGCTGGTACTTGATGAAGCAGACCGTATGCTGGATATGGGGTTCATTCCTGATATCAGGCGCATCCAGAAGCTGCTGCCCGATAGCAAGCAAACGCTGATGTTCTCAGCGACCTACTCACCAGAAATTCGAAAACTGGCTCACGACTATCTGTCAAACCCTGTTGAAATCAATGTCACACCAAAAAATGCCGCTGCCCATACAGTCGAACAGGTCTTACACCCGGTAGACAAAAGACGAAAATCCGAACTGCTCCAGCATCTGGTGCAACTGAACAACTGGTCACAGGCGCTCGTGTTTTCAAAAACAAAGCACGGAGCCAACAAACTCACCCGCGATCTAGCGAAGACGGGTGTTCGTGCGGCGGCCATTCATGGTAATAAAAGTCAGGCCCAAAGAACCAAAGCACTTGAAGACTTCAAACGCGGCAAGGTAGAAATACTTGTGGCTACTGATATCGCGTCCAGGGGAATCGATATCTCGGAGTTGCCAATGGTGATCAATTTTGATTTACCCCATGTGCCAGAAGACTATGTCCACCGTATCGGCAGAACCGGTCGGGCGGGAACGACAGGCAATGCCATCTCTCTTGTCTGCGCAGACGAGTCGAAACAGCTTAGGGATATTGAACGAGTCATCAAAAAGCCCCTCGAGCGCGTCGAGATAGAAGGTTTCGAACCTGATCATGTGTTGCCGCTGTCCAGTA
>JABGVY010000308.1 GCA_018645845.1 Gammaproteobacteria bacterium
AGCGGATAACAACCTTCCCTCGGATATCATCCGTTCCATTAACGCTACTAACCCCGACAACAATGCGTGGGCACAGCTTGAAAGCAGCACCATTAGTGTCGATGAGTTTGACGAGTTGTTCGCGTCAGAAGCACTGGAAAAAGGGCATGTCATCAGGGGCAAACAGGTACTCGCACTTCTTTCCGGAGATATTCGCCCCGAAATGGTCAAGGCACTGCGGTTGATTAAGGAAACACGCTCGGTCGGTTGTATAACCAATAACGTCAACACCGGAGCCGGGCCGGGGATGGCAAAATCCGAGTCAAAAGCCGACGCTATCGCTGACATCATGTCGCTGTTTGAAATTGTTGTTGAGTCCAGCAAGGTTGGAATGCGAAAACCTGATCCAAGAATTTATGAACTTGCCTGTAAAGAAATGGGTATCGAGCCATCTGAAGCCATTTATCTTGATGACCTGGGTATTAACCTCAAACCCGCAAGGGCCCTTGGTATGTCGACCATTAAAGTGCTTTCTGCTAATCAGGCAATCGACGAACTTGAACAGCAATTGGGTCTATCACTGAGATAAGGCTCTTACCCAGAACCTTATCTCAGGCCTCTGACCAAAGGATATGGGATGAAGATATTACTGACAGGCGGTGCCGGCTACATTGGCAGCCATACGGCAATCGAGCTATTAACCTCAGGCTACGAGGTTGTGATCGTAGACAATCTGCGCAATAGCAAACTGTCCGTAGTTGATCGCATTTCTGAAATCAGCGGTAAGGCCCTCTCTTTTTACGAACTCGATGTTGCCGACTATGCTGCTCTGGAGCCCGTATTCAAACAGGAACAACCGGATGCAGTCATCCATTTCGCTGGGCTTAAGGCTGTTGGTGAATCCGTGGCAAATCCACTGCTTTATTATCAACTAAACCTGCTCACTTCGATGAGCCTCTGTCGCGCGATGGCGGATAACAAGGTTACCAGCCTCGTATTCAGCTCCTCAGCAACTGTTTACGGTGAACCCGAACGAATTCCGCTGGATGAAAGCTGCGATGCGACGAAGGCTACCAATCCCTACGGCCGTACTAAAATTATTATTGAACAGATGCTTCGCGACCTCTGCGACGCAAATCCGGAATTTAATGTTGCGCTACTGCGGTATTTTAATCCCGCTGGCGCGCATCCGAGTGGCAGGCTTGGCGAAGATCCAAAAGGTGTTCCCAATAATCTCGTGCCATTCCTCACGCAGGTCGCTGTAGGGTTGAGAGACGAACTGGTGATCAACGGCGACGACTATCCGACTGAAGATGGCACATGTGTACGGGACTACATTCACGTCCAGGACCTGGCCCGGGGCCATGTGGCGGCACTCCGAAAACTACAAAGTAGCTGTAATTTGGTCACTTATAACCTGGGCACTGGTACTGGTCATTCTGTGCAGGAGGTTGTTGCGGCGTTTGAACTTGCCACCAACCAGGATCTGCCGCGGACGATTGGTGCAAGACGCGCGGGTGATGTTCCCAGGTCCTACACGGACCCTTCCCTGGCAGAACGAGAACTTGGTTGGAGGGCCGAATTGACGATCGAAGATATCTGCAGAGATGCATGGCGATGGCAAGCTGAAAACCCGGCTGGCTATCCTTAGCGATATTCAACGCGAAAAACATCCGCCGTGCCGATCCCATCTTCCCTTTCACCGGTCACGTAGAAATAGCGACCCCTTGAATCAAACGCAACCGATTCCAGGCCAGATATATAAGGCAGACGAATGCGATCAGGCCTGCCTGAAAACGCTTCAGCCCAGTTCTGCCCCAACTGGCGACTGTACAGGTACGCTTCCTTATAGGTTACTACAACAGCATCCCTGCGATAAATATCGAAGGCCGTTGGCATGGAGCTATAGGCTCCATCTGAGGGGTCTTCCCGTAAATCTCGCTCGGTAGGCCGTGGAATCCCATCAAGTAACGCTACCGGTTCAGCCGTCACGACATCATCGTTTGGTTGAAGCGGTAACCTGAAGACTTCCGGCGGGTCATACCTTTTCGAAATCAGAAATATCGAATTGGTCCTGACGTCCACTGCAACCGCTTCTATGTCTCGGTAACCCTCAGGAAAGTTAAAGTGGAATTGCCAGGCCAATGTCAGGGCGAGGCCTTCAGTGTCTGTATCGGGGGCATCGAAAACAAGAATGTTTAATCGTGGTCGCCAATGTAAGTTATCCCCAGTGTCCGCGACCAACAGGTAGGGTTTACCATCCAAGGAGAAAGCTGCGAGGTCTTCAAAGTCATGACTTAGGGCATATTCAATTGGCCAGTGCCCAGCTTCCTTGCCATCGAGTGTTAGCGCATAAATACCAGCTGGATTACCGCTGTCATTGACGGCAAATAACAGGTTTGGTTCCATGCTGAATGCGGCAAGGCCACTGGTTTCCGGCAGGTCTTCACTCTCCAGCTTACCCATCCACAGAACGGGTTTGGACAGGACCCTTAGTTCACCGGCCGGAACACGGTCAGCAGTTGATTCGACAAGGGCATGACCCACTAATCCTCGGGTAAACATCGCGACGCCATTCGGCACGTCAAGGCCATGATAAAACCCGAAACCCGAGATCACGATAAAGGGTGATAGCAGTAGCAACAGAACCACGACTGCCAAGGTCTTCAGGGGTTTCGTCATCCGCCGGAAATTCTATAAAGGAAGTGGACTTCGCTAGTGGCCGCAACTTTTTCCAAGAAAGGCGTGTGAATGATTTCACCATCAATGGCCACCGCCATCTCCATCAGATCATCGTGCTCGAGGGCAGGATACTGATTGGAAATCTCAGTAACAATATCCTTGAACACCTCGGCGTCAACGCGAGTTTGTTCTTCTCCAGTGAGTTTTTGCAGTTCACTGGAGAAGATGACTATTGCCATTGATCAGCCATTTTGAATCAACGCAAGAACCCGCGGCGGGGAGCAAGGTAGCTCTTCCACCTTCCGGTCAATGGCATTA